>JBGSRB010000554.1:0-11587 GCA_041737735.1 Anaerolineae bacterium
GGGATTAGCATTCGCTAATCCCTTTTTTTTGCCTGTTGTCAGCGCAAGCAAACCAATTTTCTAAGGAGACTCTACTGATGAGCCAACCGACCCCTGTCTACAAACGGATTATCCTCAAAATGGGTGGCGAGGCACTCGCTGGCGAAAACGGCTTCGGCATTGACCCGGAGCGTGCTGAGGAAATCGCCCTGAAGATCAAGCAGGTGCATGAGACCGGCGTGCAAACCGCTGTCGTGATCGGCGGCGGCAACATTTGGCGTGGCGCAAGTGGCGTCAGTCAGGGCATGGATCGAGCCGCCGCTGACCACATCGGCATGATCGCCACCGTCATGAACGGCTTAGCGCTGCAAGATGCGCTGGAGCGCGTCGGCGTGACCACGCGCGTTCAGACCGCTGTCGCCATGAACGCGATTGCCGAACCTTACATTCGGCTGCGCGCGGTGCGCCACTTAGAAAAACGGCGCGTGGTCATCTTCACAGCCGGAACGGGCAATCCTTTTTTCACCACCGATACCGCCGCCGCGCTGCGCGCCGCCGAGATCAACGCCGACATCGTGATCAAAGCGACCAAAGTCAACGGCGTGTATACCGCTGACCCCAAGAAAGACCCCACCGCCACCCGCTACAGCCATCTCAGCTATGACAAGGTGCTGCAAGATCGCTTGAACGTGATGGACATGACCGCTTTCACCATGTGCCAAGAGAATAAAATCCCGATTTTGGTGCTGAACCTGTGGCATGAAGATGATCTGCTGCAAGCGGTTTTAGGGCGCGTTGAGGTCGGCACGCTGATTGAGTAAGTTTTCGCGCTTTTCTGTTAAAATGGCGTGAACTGATACGCCTGCTTTTTACCCATTGTGAATGCCTATGGACACCGCGCAGCAAGCCGACAAACCAAACGTTTCCAACTTGACGCAGCGCGTGATCACCGGTTTGGTGGTGCTGCCGCTGGTGTTGGGCGCGGCGTTGTTCGGCGGTTGGGTCATGCTGCTGCTGGTGTTATTTGTGGCGTGCGTGGGCGTGCTGGAGTTTTTTCTGTTGGCGCGTGAACGCGAGTCGCAAGGCAGCGCGCTGACAGGCATTCCGGCTGTGATCGCCCTGATCATAAGCTTTCATCTGAGCGAACCGCTGATCGGGCTGGCGGCGTTGATCGCCTGCGTGGTGTTTACGTTCGCGTTCGAGGTCGCGCGCTTTCGTCATCCGGCGCGACGCGGCGGCGTTCAGGCGCTCATGACGCTGGCGGGCGTGCTGTATGTCGGCTTCCCGTTAGGCTTTACCGTCGCGCTGCGTGCCGCGCCGGATGGCATGGTGTGGTTACTGTTGACGTTTGCGATCACTTGGGGAACGGACAGCTTCGGATACATCGGCGGGCGCTTGTGGGGCAAAACCCAGCTTGCCCCGCGCATCTCCCCGAAAAAAACACGTGAAGGCGCGATTGTCGGCGTGATCGGCGGTGTGATTCCGGCGCTGCTGCTGCTGGTGCTGACCGACCAAATCGCCGCGTTGACCGTTGTGATCGTGCTGGTGGGACCTTTCATGGCGATTGCGGGCGATCTGCTCGAATCGGGCTTGAAACGCGGCTTCGGCGTCAAAGATTCGCATGTGCGCGGGCTGGATATTCTGCCCGGTCATGGCGGCATTCTCGATCGCATCGATGGCTTCATGCTGGTGGTCACGTTTACGTATGCTGCACTATGGTTGGCGGGTTGGGTGTAACGCCTGCCGCTTCATCCTAATCAATTCCTCGCAAGCTGCCTGTGGCTGATCGAGCGCTGCTTTCGTTAGGGCATTGTTTAAGCATCCGAACAACTTACTCACAAAATTTTCGCCCTTGCGCCGCCGGATTCAGGTAACATAGAAATATCTCGGAGTCGATCAAAACTTCTGGCGCTGCGCCTGTGCGCTGCCTCAGTCTATTGTCCTTGTTGGTGATGTAAGGTGGCTATAATGGCAAAACCAGTTCCCACCGATCTGAAGAACGCTCAACAGCGCGGTCAGTCGCTCGTCGAATATGCCTTAATTCTCTCGCTGTTGGCGGTCGCGTTCGGTTTCGCGCTGGCAGCAACGGGACCCGCCATCGGCAACGTGTTCTGTAACGTCGTCGATAACTTGGGCGGTGAAGGCGTGGGCCCGCAGGGCATCTGCGGCGAGGGTCGCCCACCGCTTAATGTCGCAGGCGGTAACCCGAATCTGTTTTGGGCAACCGTAACGTGGGTGGCGGAAAATCGCCAACAAGAAACGCCCTTCCCCACGCCTGTGAATCGCCCACCCACCAACCCGCCTGCGATTTTCCAGACGCCGACGCATACATACACACCGTCGCTGACACCGACCTCAACGAATACGCCAACGTTGACGCCTTCACCCACCCCAACGACGGGTCCCAGCGCCACGCCGGATGACCTCGCCTTTTCGATGCCGCATATCGACCAGATCGGCAACCCGGAATGGTGGCGGTTGGATAATTCGACCACTTTCTTCCTCGGTGAAGGTGGCGAAGTGTGGAACGCCGTTTGGTATGACGACACGTTGAATGAATGGGATGCCAATAACTGGTCGCTAGATCCCGCCAGTCAGCGCAATTCGCTGGTCTACGCCGCCTCTGAACTAGATTTTGACTGGGGCGATGGCTATGGCACGCCCGCTGGTACATTGGGCTATCCGCCTAACAGCGGCATCACGCATGAGCAGGATTGGGGCGGTGTGTTCACACGCACATTTAACCAGCCCGCCGCGCAAGATGTGACCTTCCGTTTGTGCGTGAATGGTGATCGGGGGCGGTTTTTCGTCAACGGCACGCTTCGCATTAATCGCACAAGCAGCGGTTGCTCCAACAGCACAGTGACGCTGCCCGCAGGGGCAACCACACTCGCAATCGAATATCAAAATTTGTGGAATCGCGCGCGTATGTCTTTCACGGCGGATATTCCTGATTTCGCCGTGAACCCGTCAGATACCGTCGCTGGTTGCCCGGTCGGGATCAGTTCGGGCGCTAACACTAGTAACTCGCCAACGAATTATCTCGATGAGAATCCAAGCGACTCTAACTGGACGACGAACGGTAACTGCCATCTCGAACTGCGCGGTTTTGTCGATATTTCCAGCGCGACAACGCCGATCTTCAGCTTCTGGGATGTGTGGGACTTCCTGCAAGCGGGCAACGTCACCTCGCAGATACAGGTTGCCAACTACATCACCGATGTTGGTGGCGCCTTCGATCAAGCGGCAACTTGGGCTGGCGGCAACGTGTGCAGTTTTAACCTGCATGGCGCTGGCACCCGCAATTATAACTGGACGCGCCATCAGCTTGACCTGCGCGATCAATGCCCCGGCTTGGGCAATCAAATTACCTTCCGTTTTGTGATCGGCAGCACCGACGTATCCGGCAACAGCCCCTTCCGCTGGCGCGTCGATGACATTCAACTGCTGGACGAACCCACTCCGCTGCGTACCTTCACCATTGGCGATCAGTGGGATATGAACAACGTCGCGCAGTTGAACGACTTCCTGTTCAATGCCGATAGCAGCCATAACATCAACACCTTCGGCTTGCCGCAAAGCCCCAGTGGTTATCGCTGGAACTTAGTGTCGCCAGCGGGCAACCGCGCGCGCAGCGGCATGGCGCTGACGCAAAACAACGATAACAACTATGCCACGACTGAAGGACAAAACGCCTATACGGTCGAGTTCAAGTATCCCATCGACCTGACCGCCAGCCCGCTGCCCGCCGACGCGGAAGGCGACGTGGGCGATCCGATCTTGTCGTTCTGGTTGTCACATCGCGTTGAGTTGAATACAGCGTTTTTGGTTGAATACACCACCAACCCGCGCAACCGCACGGGCGGGCAAACGGACGATACGCCGGATGACTGGCAGACGATCCCGAACGAAGGCGTGATCATCAACTTCACCGATCCGGCGGGGGCGCCGCTGCCCAACGAACAGACGCCGCGTAACAACCTGAACACGCGCCAGATTTCAGTGAGTTTGGCGGCGATCCCCGGTTGGGATACAGCGCCGTTCCGCTTGCGCTTTGCGTTCTACGTCAATACTGGTGCTGGCACGCAAGAAGGCGTCTACATTGATGATGTGCGCATCGAGCGCGAAAACAACTCGCCCTACTTCGTCTATCCGTTCTTTGACGATAGCGAAGACCCGATCTTCACGACGACCGCATGGGAAGCGCCACTAACGGCGCAGGGACAATCACCGTGGGGACAGACGAGTGAAGTAGGCGGCGTGTTCAGCAACCCGTCCGCTTACAGCGACAGCCCCAGCAGCAATTACAGCCAAAACCGCACGTGGACGTTCGACATGCTGCGCTACATTGACCTGATGAATGACAGCCCGCTGAACATCACCGATGATCCCGCGCGCCTGCCCGCCATTGACCCGACGTTCTCGTTCTGGCATCGGCGCAATGTGGGTGACAACGCGCAGTTGTATGTCGATGCCCAGATGATCGGCACATCCACTTGGACGCAGGTCTGGGTTTATAACAGCGCCAGCGGCACAGGATCACCCGCGCCGAACACCCGCCGCCGCAACGAAGCGTGGGAACGCATCGAAGTCAGTATTCCGGCGGCGCTGCAAACCGTCACAGGCAGCACGTGGGCGACGATCCAGAGCAACGGCGATCAATTGGATGACGACATCCGCTTCCGCTTCCGCTTTGTGACCGCGGGCAGCAGCACTAACGACGGCGTGTACGTCGATGATATTCGCGTCGACGATGGCATCGGTGTGCATCGGCTGTGGGCGCCCGCTGCGGGTGGTGATGGCATCTACCCCGACAACGTCTCGCAGCAAGAAACGTTCGATCCCGGTTGGTGGAATCGCTTCTTCATCGGCGGTGATTGGAATGTCGTCACGTCGCAAGATAGCTTCTTCCGCAGCGCGCCTAACGCCATCGCCGACTCGCCCACGGGTAACAGTCGCAATTACACGTTTGCGCCGCTGGAGATCAGCAGCATCATCGACTTGACCAATACCACGGCGGCACAGTTCCCGATGCTGCGCTTCTGGACGCGCTACAACATCAGCAACAACCACAACTTGCGTGTGCAGGTGGCAAGCGAAAATGTGGGCAGTCTGACGCAGTCGTGGAACCAGATTGGCGGCTGGAATGCGTGGCAGGATCGCCAGATTATGGCGGGCGTGCCGCAAAATACGCTGACCAACACCGAAGTTCGCACATGGCAGCGCGCGCAGGTCGATCTCAGCCCGTTTGCGGGCAGTCGCGTGCGCATCCGCTTTGTGATGGACACGCCGAGCAATTCCAGCTATGACGACGGCGTTTACATCGATGACTTGTCGGTTGTGTTCGGCACACGCAACTTCGTGCTGCCGTTCCCCGATAGCGCGCAAACCATGATCAACTGGGTCAGCGAAGGCATGACCGGCAGCCAAGCCAACACGCGCTCGTGGGGCTTAGACCCGACCATGTTCATCGGTTCGGGCGCAGCTGGCGCGGACTTGGGACCCAGCGTGTGGGAAGGCTTCTACTTCGACTGTGAGTTGAACGGTTTCGGTTCGTGCAGTGGCAACACCTATCGTGATATTCTCGACGCCAACCCGAACCCGGTCGAAACGGCTGATTTACGCATCATGCGGCAGAACCCGCCTGTGTCCGACATTAATTTCTTCTGGGGCGGTGGTCGCCCGATGGACACGATTTCGCCCACGACCTATGAGAACACCTTTACGGCGCGTTTCCGCCGCACAGTGACGCTCGAGCAGGGCAGTTACACCTTCCAAACAGTGTCGGACGATGGTGTGCGTGTGTATCTCGACAATTACACGGGTACGAATTTCGGCAATGTGACCTTCACACGCGCCGCGGGTCCCTATATCATCAATAGCTGGCAAAACCAAGGGCCGACCGCCTATAACGGCACGATCACAGTGACATCATCCGTCCCGATCACGCGCACATTGACGGTGGAGTATTATGAAAACGGCGGTGGTGCGGTGCTGTATCTAGGCGCGACGCGCAGCAGCTTCTCGTTCAGCGACAGCCCGAACATTGGTGGACAGCAGAACAGCGCGATTCGCGGCAACTACTCGTTAGTGAGTGATGGCTTCTTCAACCTTGCGGCGACGGGGCCCAGTTCACTTCGCTATCAGCGCTTGTGGAATGTGCGCGACAACCAACGGTTCTATGTTGAATACAGCACCGATGGCGGTTTCACATGGACGACAATTAACAGTGAAAATTTGAATAACAGTTCGCGCGGCGTGACCAGTGGATGGCAGCAGCGCAATGTTGACCTGACCAGCATCAACAGCGCGACGGTAATGCTGCGCTTCCGCATGGACACGCGCACGCTGTACGACACCAACGATGGCGTGTGGATCACCGACATTCTGCTCGTACAGAATTAACGCACGATCAAGCAGGGGCGATTTAGTCAATCGCCCCTTGATCAACAGCTCCAATCGAAAACGGGACAGCGCCGCGCGCAATCCCGTTTTTTGATCGCGCGCGCCCGTGTGGTACAGTGGCGCGCACCGCATCTGCAACCCATTACATTACGAGGGACACGATTTTATGACCCCTTTCATCATCGGCGTAAGTATCGTTGCGCTGGTTTTGCTGGTTGCCGCGCTCACATCGCGCATTGTCGAGCGCGCGCCGCTCTCGTTTCCGATCATCTTTTTGGGCGTCGGCTTTGTGATCGGCGGCGGCGGCTTGGGCATCATCGAAGTGGATGCGCGCAGCCCGCTGCTGGAAGCCGTCAGCACGATCAGTTTGGCGCTGGTGCTGTTTCTCGATGCCGTGAAGGTGCAGATCGATGAGCTGCGGCGTGAGTGGTTTATCCCCGTGCTGACGCTCGGGCCCGGCACGCTGATCACGATCCTCGGTGGGGCGGCGGTCAGTTATGTGCTGCTCGGCTTACTGCCGCTGGAAGCGTTGCTCTTGGGCGCAATCCTCGCTTCAACCGATCCGGTGGTGCTGCGCGACATCATCCGCGATCCGCGCTTACCGCGCTCGGTGCGGCGCGCGTTGAGCATCGAAGCGGGCATGAACGATATCGTGGTGCTGCCGATTGTGCTGGTGCTGACCGCGCTGCTGGCGGGGCGTGTCGGTGAACCCGCTGACTGGATCGGCTTTCTGTTCAGCATCTTGGTGCTGAGTCCGATCATCGGCTTGGTGATCGGTGGTGTGGGTGCGTGGGTGATCGACAAATTCGACGCGCGCTTTAAGATCAGCGAGCAGTATCTCGCGCTCTATGGCATCGGCTTGGTGCTGGCATCATTCGCGGGCGCGCAGGCGTTGGGCGGCACGGGCTTTGTGGCGGCGTTCTTCGCGGGTTTGGCGATCTCGCTGTTCAGCATTTCGCTGTGCGAATGTTTCCTCGATTATGGTGAAACGACATCCGAAATGCTGATGCTGCTGGCGTTCGTGCTGTTCGGCGTGGTCTTGTCCGACTTACTCGGCACGATTGATCTCGCCGCGCCGCTGGTGCTGGCGCTGATCACGCTGTTTGTGATTCGACCCGGCGCGTTTGCGCTCGTGCTTCAGCGCGCCCGTATGAGTGGCATGGCGCGCGGCTTCATCGGCTGGTTTGGTCCGCGCGGGTTAAGCTCGTTGCTACTGGCGCTGCTGGTGGTGCAGGCGGGCGCTCCCAATGCCGATACCCTGCTGGCGATCACGGGGGTGGTGGTGCTGGTGTCGGTGATCGTGCATGGTGTGTCGGCAACGCCCACCGCCGAATGGTACGCCCGCCGTGTAGCGCGCGAAACCCTAGAGGAAGAACGCGAAAGTACGTTCGTCGGCTTGCTCAAAGATGCGCCCGACGACATTGACATGCTGCTGCCTGTTGATCTGGCGGATCGCTTAAGCGCTGATCCGTCGATCATCGTGCTGGACGTGCGTTCGCGCTCGCACTATGATACGGAAGACGGGCAGATTCCCGGCAGCGTGCGCGTGCCACCCGATCAAGTGGGTGACTGGGCGGCGGATTTCAGCGGCAGCAAGGATACGCTAATCGTCGCCTATTGTTCCTGTCCGAACGACGCCACCAGTGCGCGCGTGGCGCGTCAACTGCGCAGCGATGGTTTTAGCAACTCCGCGGCGCTGATCGGTGGGTATCCGGCGTGGCGCGATGCGCATCCGGTGGAGCCGAAAGCGATGATTCTGTTGAGCGCGATTGAATAACGAAAGTAGACAGCCCATGCCCCGCGATCCGATCCTCAAAAATTTCACGCCGCGCGCCAGCCAAGCACAGGTGTTGGCATACACCGGCGGCAAGATGGGCGTCGCCGCTGTTCCCGGCGCGGGCAAAACGCGCACGTTATCGGCGCTGGCGGCGAAGCTGATCATCAGCGGGCGCGTGCGCGATGATCAAGAGGTGCTGGTCGTCACGCTGGTGAACGCCGCCGTCGATAACTTCGCGCAGCGTGTCCGTGAGCTGCTCGAAGGGGCGGGTTTGTTGGGCAACTTCGGTTATCGCGTGCGCACGCTGCACGGTTTATGCAGTGATATTGTGCGCGAACGTCCTGATCTGGTGGCGCTGCAAGAGGGCTTCGCCATTCTCGATGAGCGCGAAGCCGATGGTATTCTGCAAGATGCTGCGCGCTCGTATGTGCGCCTGCATCCTGAAACTGCCGAAGCCTATCTCAAGGCTGATCTCAAGGATCAGCAGCGTGAGCGCGTGCTGGCGCAAGATTGGGAAACGCACGCGGTTGAGATCGCGCGCGCGTTCGTCAAGCTGGCGAAGGATGAGCGCCTGCTGCCCGATGAACTGGCGACGCGCTTGGCAGGACATCACACGGCGCTGCCGCTGGCGGAGATGTGCATCCAGATTTACAGCGATTATCAGCGCGGGCTGAATTATCGCGGCGCGGTCGATTTTCAGGACTTGATCCGCCTGGCGCTCGACGCGCTCGAAACCGACGAAACGTTTCTCAAGCGGCTGCGCGAACACTTTCCCTATGTGCTGGAAGACGAAGCGCAGGACTCCAGCAAACTGCAAGAACAGCTTTTGCGCCTGCTGGTGGGTGAACAGGGCAACTGGGTGCGCGTGGGGGATCCGAATCAGGCGATTTACGAGACGTTCACGACGGCGCGCCCCGAATTTCTGTGGAACTTTCTGGCTGAACCGGGTGTGCAGGCGCGCGAACTGCCCGAAAGTGGACGCAGCGCCGCGCCGATTCTCGACCTCGCCAATCAGTTGATGCGCTGGACGTTGAGCGCGCATCCGGTCGCGGAAATTCAAGCACGCGCACCGCTGCGTCCGCCGGAAATCACGCCGACGCCGCCGAACGATCCGCAGCCGAACCCGCCCGCTGAGCAAGCACGCATCACAATCCACGCGGATAAGCTCACAGTCGATGGCGAGCGCGATCTGGTGATCAAGTCGCTGGCGCGCTGGTTGCCCGCTCACCCGGATCAAACGTGCGCGATTCTGGTGCCGCGCAACAAACGCGGCTTTGATCTGGTCGATGCGATCAAGCAGCACCGCGATCCCAAGTTCGATTATATGGAACTGCTGCGCAGCACCACCACCACGCGCGAAACCGCTGGCGCGCTAACCCATCTACTGCGTTATCTGGCGCAGCCGACGCAGCCCAACTTACTGGCGCGGGCGTTTGAGGTGTGGCGGCGCGATGATCGTGAGGACGAAGCCGCCGCGCAGCGCGTGATCGAGATCGTGAAGCTGTTGCGTAGGCTGCCGCGTGTGGAAGATTACGTGTGGTCGCAGTTGGGGCGCGACTGGCTGCGCGATGATCCGGATTTGCAAGCGCTGTTCGAGCAGGATAGCGAATCCCGTGATTTGCTGCATGAATTTCGCGCGGTCATTCGGCGCTGGCAGGGCGCGGTCGTGCTGCCCATCGATCAACTGCTGCTGATTTTCGCGCAGGATTTGTTCACCAACAGCGCCGATCTCGCCATCGCGCACAGTCTAGCGGTGGCGCTGCGTCAAAAAGCGGATACCTATCCCGCGTGGCGCTATCCGAATTACATCGAAGCGCTGACCGAGATCGCGCGCAATGAGCGCCGCTTTTTGGGCATGGATGCCGACGCGCGCGGTTTTGAACCGAAGCCCGGCACGGTCACGGTGGCGACCATCCACACGGCGAAAGGCTTGGAGTGGGATCGCGTGTATCTGCTGTCGCTCAACGATTATGACTTTCCGGCGGGCTATCCGTCGGATCGCTTCATCTCGGAGAAATGGTTTGTGCGCGATGGGCTGAATCTGCAAGCGGAAGCGCTGGCGCAGCTTCATGCCGCCGCCGAACCCGCTGCCTATGATTACACTGAAGGCGTCGCTACGCACGACGCGCGCATGGATTACGCTGCCGAGCGCTTGCGCCTGCTCTATGTCGCTATCACGCGGGCGCGCCGCGAATTGATTATGACGTGGAACAGCGGGCGACGCGGTGAACAGCAGCCCTCCGCCGCGTTTCTAGCGTTGGGCGCGTATGTGGATGAGCAAGCACGTTAAGCGGGCGACTCACAGCACGCGAGTCGCCCGTGAACGCTTACGCGCGCGCGATCACGCTGTCGCCGCCTAAATAGGGGCGCAGCACATCGGGGATGATCACGCTGCCATCGGCTTGCTGATAATTCTCCATGATGGCGATCATCACACGCGGCGTGGCTAAGCCGCTGCCGTTGAGCGTATGCACAAACTGGTTCTTCTTCCCACTTTCAGGACGATAGCGGATGTTCGCGCGGCGCGCCTGAAATGTCTCGGTGTTGCTGCACGAACTGACTTCGAGCCACTCGTCACAGCCGGGGCTGTAGACTTCGAGATCGTATTTCTTGGTCGCGCTGAAACCGAGATCGCCTGTGACGATCTCCAAGCGGCGGAACGGCAACTTTAACGCGCGCAGAATACCCGACGCGGCTTCGGTCAGCGCTTCGAGTTCGGCGTAGCTGGTTTCCGGCGTGGTGAACTTGAACATCTCGACTTTCTCAAATTGATGCACGCGCTTGATGCCGCGCACGTCGCGCCCCGCGCTGGTTTTTTCGCGGCGGAAACAGGGTGTGTGCGCGACGTAGTTCAGTGGCAGTTGGCTTTCATCCAGAATCTCGTCGCGGTGAAAATTCGTGATCGCCACTTCCGCGGTGGGCAGCAGATACAGATCGGCGTCAGCATCGCTATAGACCGTGTCGCGGAATTTCGGGAACTGCCCGCTGCCGTATAAATCTTGTTCCTGCACGAGATACGGCACATATAACTCGGTAAAGCCGTTTGCGCGCGCCCGATCCAAGAAAAAGGCGACGAGTGCGCGCTGTAAACGTGCGCCCATGCCCTTTAGCACATAGAAGCGCGATCCGCTGATCTTGACGCCGCGCTCAAAGTCGATGATGTCCAGTTCGGGACCTAAATCCCAGTGTGCCTTCGGGGTGAAGTCATACTGCCGGAATTCACCTTCCGGTTCCCAGGGTTTATTATCTTCATCACCTTTGCCAATGAGCGTGCTTTCGTGCGGCAGATTGGGAATCCACAGCATATTTTCGTTCAGTTCGGCTTCAATCCGGGCGACTTCGGTTTCCAGCTTGCCGGCAACATCGCTGACACCGCTCATCGCCTGCGTCAGTTTTTCGAGAGCCGCGTTGGTATCCACATCCCCC
>JBGSRB010000565.1:0-3095 GCA_041737735.1 Anaerolineae bacterium
TAAATGTATGTTTGAAAGGTTGTATCACCAGACAACAGAGGCTCTTCTGCATAAAAACTTTTGTTTGACATTTTGGATGCTAATTTTGGAATAGCTAAATCCAACATATCAAGTACAACCATGCAGCGCAGTTATCCGCGCCGCTTTTGAACATGAGATCGAAACGAACCGTCATTTTGCTAGTCTGCCTTTGTTTTTGCACCATTGATGCTCAATCAAACCATTCATCATAGAGATTATGTCGCGCAAAAAACCATAAAGTGTTGGTTTTGCCGAAAATTCCGCCGCAAAGTCGCACGTTGCACGGCACGCGCTGGCACGGTATAACGCAGGCAATCTGTGTTAACCGCTTTGATTGGAGAAATGTCGATGCGCGTTGTCCGTTTGATCGTGTTGACGCTGCTGCTACTCGTCGTCGTGATCGGCGTCGGTGGCGCGGCGCTGGTGGTTTACGTCACACGCGCGCCGCTGCCCACCCATCTGGGCGTGATCGATGTGCCGGGTTTGC
Source organism: Anaerolineae bacterium (assembly GCA_041737735.1). GTDB lineage: Bacteria > Chloroflexota > Anaerolineae > Aggregatilineales > Phototrophicaceae > Flexifilum. Next base: position 509 of record JBGSRB010000565.1, read on the forward strand.
GCGCTGAGGTCGAAGTGCTGCGCGATGATTGGGGCGTGCCGCATGTGTACGGCAGCAACTTAAACGACATCTTCTTCGCGCAAGGATTCGTCCAAGCGCAGGATCGCTGGTGGCAAATGGAGTTCAGCCGCGCGGTGGGCAGCGGGCGAATTCAGCAGCTCATCGGCAGGAATGACGCGGCGTTCGGGCAAGATGTGTTCATTCGCACGGTCGGTTGGCGGCGGCTGGCGGAACAGGATTATTTACACATCGCGCCCGATGTTCAAACGCTGCTGCAAGCCTTCGCGGATGGCGTCAATGCGTACATCAGTTCACGCGCGCCGCACGAACTGGCGCTGGAATATACCCTGCTCGGCGTGACCGGCGTCAGTTTCGAGATCGAAGCGTGGACGCCCGTCGATACGCTGGCATGGGGACGCGCGCTAGCATGGGAATTAAGCAACAGCTTCAACCGCGATGTGCAGCGCGCCACGTTGACCGAGCTATATAGCGCGGAGATGGCGGACGAATTCTTCGGTGAATACGACTTCGACAACCGCCCGACGATCTTCACGCCCGACGATCTGCCGCTGGCAGTGGAAACAGGCGATCCGGCGTGGCTCGAACCCGCCGAGTCGGTCAACAGTTTGCAGATGGCGGGCGGCGTGAGCAACGTCTACCCATTGGGCGGGCGCGGCGCGGAGATCGGCAGCAACAGTTGGGTGGTGGCGGGGGCGCTGACCGAGAACGGCTTACCCATGCTCGCCAACGATCCGCATCTCGACATTGCCATGCCGTCAGTGTTCTACGAGATCGGCTTACACTGTTTGCCGCGCACGGATGCCTGTCCGCTGGACGTGGTCGGGTTCGCGCTGCCCGCCGCGCCGGGCGTGCTGATCGGGCGCAACCAGCAGATCGCGTGGGGCTTGACCACCAGTTATCTCGATGTGCAGGATGTGTATCGCATCGTCATCAACCCGGAAAATCCGCTGCAATACGAGTGGAACGGCGGCTGGCGTGACCTGACCGTGCGCGACGAAACCCTAATTTTCGGGGATGGCGCGCCGCCCGTCACATTTCAAGTGCGCGAGACACATCTCGGCGTGATCATCAACGACAACCAGCGCGATCCCGACACGGGCGCGCTGCTGGGCTTCAACAATACGGATCCGCTGGTGCTGAATTGGGCAGGCAATCAGCCGACCACGATTGGCGAAGCCGCGCTGCGGATCAACTTCGCGCAAGATTGGCAGGTATTCCGCGACGCGGTGGACTTGTGGAATCTGCCATCGCAGAACCTCGTGTATGCGGATCGCGCGGGCAATATCGGCTATGTGTTGGTGGGCGCTGTGCCGCTGCGTCCCGAAGGTCAAAGCGGGCGCGTTCCCGTGTTAGCAACGGACGACAGCGCGGCGTGGCTCGGTTGGCTGCCGGTTGAACAGACGCCATTTATCTTCAACCCGGAACGCGGCTATATCGTCGCGGCGAACAACGGGATCATGCCGCCGGGGGTTCCGCTGCTTGGCGCTACAGGCGACACGCCCGCCGCCACGTATCAGTTTGGCGATAACTTCGCGCCCGGCGACCGCGCCCAACGCATCAATACGCTGCTGACTGAATCCGACCTCCACACGACCGACACCTTCCGCCGGATGCAGGCGGATACCGTCGCGCTGACGGCGCGCGGCATCATCTTCCCCTACTTGGAAGCACTGCCTGTGTCCAGTGACATGCGCGCGGCGCAGGAAACGCTGAGTTATCTGCTCAATTGGGATCACGCGCTGACCGAGGGCAGTTCGCACGCGGCGATCTTCGCTTATCTCGTGCGCCACCTGGTGATCGAAACCTTCCGCGATCAAGTGCCGGATGATATTCCGGTCACGATTCGTCAGCTCAAGTCGATCATGCAGCTGCTGCCCGATGCGAATAACGGTTGGTGGGATGACGCGCGCACGCCCGATGTGATCGAAACGCGCGACGACATTCTGCTGCGCGCGCTGCAACAAGCGGTCAGCCAGATCGCTGCCGAGCAAGGCAACAATCCGGCGGAATGGCGCTGGGGCGCAACCCATACCGCTAACTTCATCAACCTGCCGTTGGGCGCAAGTGGCATCGAGCTGATCGAGTCGTTCGTCAATCGCGGACCCATTCCGACGGGCGGGGGTTATGCCACCGTTAATGCCCAATTGTGGGATTTAGACACGCAGCAAGTCGAAGCGCTGCCTATGCTGCGAATAATCGTCGATTTTGCCGACGACGGGATCAACTTGGTGGTCAACAGCACCGGACAGAGCGCGCACGCCACCAGCGATCATTATTTCGATCAAAACCCGTTGTGGGCGGAAAACAATTATCGCCCGCTGCACTTCACGCGCGCGGAAGTGGAAGTTGCCACCAACAATCGGCTGCTGCTGCGTCCGTTGACGCCGTAAAGCGGATCAGGCGTCGGCGCGCACGGGCATTTCGTCGCACACCAGCGCGATCAAGTCGCCGCGCACCCGCGTGATCACCAGTGTGACGGCGTCGCCATCACCGCGCAGCTTGAGCTTGGCGATCAGGTCTTCGGGCGTGATCGCCGTGCCGCGCTTCTTGACGGTGGCGCGGCGGA
>JBGSRB010000576.1:0-8700 GCA_041737735.1 Anaerolineae bacterium
TGAGCCACTGGCAACCCAGCGTTACGGACTGGCGCCCAACGCGCCGAATCAGCCGCAAGCGCAGCCCTATGGAAGCTATCAAACGCCGCAGCCTTCACCCTATGTGGCGGGGCGTGGTGTGGCGGGGAATACCAGCCAGCAGTTCCCACCGTTGAGTCCGAGCCAGCGTTTGCAGCCCGTTGCTAACGAGCCGCTGTTCGACGCGCTGACGTTGGTGCTGGCGTTTTTGGCGCTGCTGTCGGTGACGTGCTTGATTCCGCTGTATATTGCGGTGTTTCAGGCGCGCGCAGGCTTGTGATTACGGCGCTGAACCCGTCATGGATGGAACGCTCGGAAAGACACGATACTCATCAAGAACAACAGTCGCTTCGCCCGCATCGGTAGCAAAGTAGATGCCGATCTCGCCCGTGCTGAAGGTGTCGTCTTCAACGCGCACCACCTGCCGATTATTGATGTAACCCGTCAAGAAGCTGCCGATTACGGTGATTGACAGGCGGTTACGTTCGCCAATCGGGTTGGCGGCTTCGGTCAGTGTCCATTCCTCATCCGCGTCGCGCAGTTCGCGCCAGATGCCGGTTTCCAACACCCAAATGCTGTAACGTCCCAAACCATCGAGCGCAAACACGTTGTAATTGGCGTCGTCTTGATAATGAAAGACGATGCCAAACGCGCTGGCGGGCGCACTTTCGGGATCGAGCGTGCCGCGCAGCGTGATCGAGATGTTGTCATACCCCATGCCCAAGTTGGCGATGCTGGTTTCCGCGATGAAAGGGCGCTGGTTGCTGAGGCGATAGCCGCCTTCGAGCAAAAGTTCGCGCGTGAACAGATCATCGGTGCTTTGCGTCCAGTAGGTTAGGTCGCTGGTGCTGTTCGGGTTAAAGCGACTGGTGAAGTAACCGCCGCCCGTCATGCTTGGCACGCCTGCGGTCATGCTGTTGGTGTCGCTGCCCGTCATGCTTGGTACGTTGCCGGAAAGGGTGGCGATAGGCGCGGGTGCGGGCGGATTCAAGACATTGGCATTCATGAGAATCATGGCGATCACGACGAGCGCCGCCAGCGCGATCACGATGATGCCAGTCGAGCGCGCGCGCGGATTAGTGCTAAGTGTTTGGATGATGCGCGGTGCGGTCGTGTGTTTCTGGGCGGCGCTAGGCAGTTGATTTGTGGGCAGAATGGCGGTGACATCGACGGCGGAATCACCGAGAATAGCGTTGAGCGCTTGCCAAAATTCGGCGGCAGTGGCGAAACGTTCGTCGGGGTTTTTGGCGAGCGCGCGCGCCATGAATTGATCAAGCCGTGGGTTGGGGTGCTGCAAATACTGCGAGATGGCAGGCACAGGCGCATTAATCTGCTTATACATTAACGACAGCGTGCCATCGTCGTTGTAGGGGGTGCGTCCGGTCAGCATCTCAAAGACAATAATCCCCAACGAGTATAAGTCGCTGCGGGCGTCGCCCGCGTCGCCGGTGGCTTGTTCGGGCGACATATACGCCGGTGTGCCAGTGGATAACCCGTCTTGGGTCAGGCGGCTGCTGGCAACCATGCGCGCGATGCCGAAGTCGGTCAGCACGACGTCGCCGCGTCCATTGAGGATGATGTTCCCCGGCTTGACATCCCGATGCACCATACCGATTTCGTGTGCATAACCGAGCGCATCACACAGATTGCGCGTCCAGCGCAGCACTTGATCGCGCGTGAGCTGCTGACGGGCGATGAGCGCATCTTCCAGCACCTGCCGCAGTGTTTTGCCGTCGATGTGCGACATCACCATGTAATACATGGGGAAGCCTTCATGTTCGGCGGCTTTGTAATCGTAGACCTGCACAATGTTGGGATGATTCAGGCTGGCGATGAACTTGGCTTCACGCTCGAAGCGTTCCTTGAACGACTCATCATCGGCAAGGTGTTCATGCAGCACTTTAATGGCGACTAAGCGCTCAAGATGCGTATCCCACGCTTGATACACGCGCGCCATGCCGCCCGCGCCTAAGCGCTCACGGATTTCATAGCGCTCTAGACGGCTTAGTCGGGCTTCAGTCATTCACGGATACTCCGTATTGTTCGGAATTAATGATGCACACTTTTCATTATACGGACATTAGACGCTGCGTGCGGTCAAAATCGCACGTTAGTTGTCTGAGTCCGCTGTGCCAAACACTAGACGCAACGCATCATACAACGGACGCGGCGTGCCTTGCGGGTTAAGCACGCTGAAGTAACATAATTCGGCATTGAACGGTGTCAGCGCGCAACCATCGTAATTCTTGAGGATCATTACCTGCACATCGCCGCGCGCCGCGCCGATCTCAAAGGCGTCCAAATTATAAGCCGCTTGCTGTTCGAGCGAGACAAACCCCACATAATTGAAGTTGTTGGGCGGCGTGGTCGTGTCGGCGCTGCTGCCCCAGCCAAACTGGGTGATCCACATGGGCGCGTCGTCGCCGTATTGCGTCATAATCTGGCGATAGGCATCGAGCGTTTCGCGGAAGTAGAAGCGCGGGTTTTGATAATGGGTGGTCACACCTTCGGCACTGATGCAGCATACGGCGTCGGGTGGATTCGCCCAACCCGCTGGATGCACACCAATCGCGTCGCTGATGGTTGCTAAGCCGCCTTGATAGAGCGCTTCGAGATAGCGTTGATCGTCAACGGCGTTGATGCCGTCGTTGAAGCCAGTCGGGGCAAGTCCAGCGCTGATCACACGCGCGGCGGGATCGGCGGTTTTGATCGCGGTGTAAGCCGAGCGCAGCAGCGCGAGATAGGAGTCGGCGCTGATCGGATGCTGCGCACTGTTCCACTCACGACGGATATTTGGTTCATGCCATACTTGATATGCCGCCACGCGCCCGACATAGCGTTCCGCCAGTGCGCCGACAAACGCGGCGTATTCGTCCACTTGATCGGGGGGACCATCTTCTGACTGACTGGTGCGTGTCCATGCAGGAGCAGAGGTGACGGTCAGCAGGATATTGACGCCATCAGCGCTAAAACGATCAATGGCAGCGTCAAGGTTCGCATAGTCAAACTGGTTCGGGATAGCTTCGACATCACGCCAATGGACGAACAACTTCACCCAACCGAGATTTAGCGCGCTGAGGCGCTCATACTCGGCGTCGATGCCTTGCGGCAGGTGTGCCTCAATGCCGTAATTGAAAGCGGGCAGCGGCGCGACCGTCTGCGCGGTGAATTCATCCGGGATGATGATCGCGGTTGCTTCAGCTTCGGGCGTGGCTTCGGGATCGGTTAGATCAGTCGCATCGGGTGTCAAGGTGAGATCGGGCAGAATGTCGATCCCGGGTGGTTCGGGCGTTGTTGCTGCATCGGGTGTGCCAGTGGCTAGGGTAGGGGTTGCTCCGGTGGTGTCGGCGGTGGCGGGAATCCGCAAGCGCTGCCCGATAATGACCAGATCGGGATTGGTTAAGTCGTTCGCGTTCATGATCGCGCGCACTGACACACCAAAGCGCGTGGCAATGCCACTGAGTGTATCGTTGGCACTCACAGTGTAAATCGTGTAGCCTTCATCATCCACGATGGGGGTGGAAGTGGCACTGCCTGCATTGGCGCGCGCGGAGAGGGGCAGCACCATCAGCAAACCGAACAACAAGCAGAGGCACAAGAGCAAAGATTGGCGTCGCATAATTTCTCCCCAATTAGTGGGTGACTGCGTTACTCACAATCTTATGATACTCCTTAGTGGGACAATTGCGCTAAAAAACATCAGGTTGGCGCGTCTGTGCGCTGCAATGCTATAACTACTGACAGGTGAGAGGAGCGTATTCATGCGAAAATTGGTATTTCTCCTGCTTACGGTGGGCGCGTTGATGAGTGTGACAACCATCAGCGCGCAGGATCGTTCGGTCACGTGGAATCGCTGGGATGTGGTGATTGACCAGATCGACACGACGAACAACCGTTTTCAGGTTTCAGAACTGTACGACATACGCTTTGACGGGACATTCCGCTTTGGATCGGCGGAAATTCCCAATCGCAATTTAGAGTCGATCCGCGATGTGCAGGTGTTCGAGAACGGTGTTCCGCTGCAACCGACATGTTCCCAGCAAGCGGGGACGTTCTGCGTCAGCTATCCGTCGGGGCTGGTGTCGATCACGTATTATTTCCGCCAGCCGATCACCAATGGCGAGCAAACGTTTGAACTGCGCTATGTGGTCAATGGGGCGCTGCGCTCGTATGCGGGTGGCGATCAATTATGGTGGAATGCGGTTACAAGTGAGCATTACGGGTTCCCGATTTTGGACAGCACCATTATGGTGCAGCTTCCCGCAGGATTTGGACCGCGTGAGGGCATCGATCCGGTGGTGACGTATGGCGCGCCGACTGACATTGAAGTGCGCGGCACGACGGTTACGGCGGTGGCGACGCGCGCACTGGGCGGCGATGAGGGCATTGAAATTCGCGTGCAGTATCCGCATAACCCGAATATGGCGGTACCCGCGTGGCAGGCGCGCTTTGATCAGCAGCGTGATTATGAGGAAAATGTCGCGCCGCTGATCAGCTTGGCGGCGTTCGGGTTAGCGGCGCTGATCGGCATCGGCGGTTCGTTGTTTTTTGTGATCACATATCTGCGCAAGGGACGCGATCCGGAAATTGGTCCCGTGCCGACTTATTTGTCTGAACCACCGTCCGACTTGCCGCCCGCGATTGTCGGCACGCTGATCGATGAACGCGCCGATCCGCGTGATGTGATCTCGACGGTGATCGATCTGGCGCAGCGCGAGTATCTGGTGATTGAAGAGTCGCGCAAAGAAGGCTTATTCGGCTTGGGCGGCGGTAGCGAGTTCACGTTTAAGCGCACGGACAAAGCGACGGCGGGGCTGCGCCCGTTTGAGCAGAAGATGCTGACCAGCTTATTCCCGCGTAATCAACTCACGCGGACGATGGCATCACTGCGCGACACATTTTACACCGTGATTGCGACCATTCAGGCTGATTTATATAAAGAATTGGTCAGCGAACAATTTTTCGAGCGCAGCCCGAACGATACGCGCGCGCGCTGGACGGGTTTGGCGAGCCTGATGCTGTTCGGGGCGATCTTCTTAGGGGTGTTCATCATCTCTGAAGGGGATGGGCTAGGCGGCATTAACCCGTTCTTCCTGATGGTGCCGGGGGCGCTGCTGGTGGTGGCGGTGCTGGCGATGGTCATCGCGCCGGCGATGCCTGCCAAAACGCGCAAAGGCGCGGAAGAAGCGGCGAAGTGGCGCGCGTTTTATGAATATCTGCGGAATGTCGATCAATATGCTGATGTGACTGAAGCCGCGCAGCAGTTCGACCGCTATCTGCCGTATGCGGTGGCGTTCGGGTTAGATCGCACGTGGATCAATTCGTTCCGCAGCGTGGAAGTCGCGCCGATCCCCGGTTGGTATTTCCCGACTTATGTCGGGCGTTATCGCGGTGGCTATATCGCCGGATCGCCGTTCCCGCGCAGCACGTCGATGGGCGGTGGCGCTGGAATGCCCGGTGATCTGGCGCGGGCGGGCGGCGGTGGCTTAAATGATATTTCCGGCGGGTTGGCGGGCGGGTTATCATCCATCTCGTCGGGCATGACCGATATGCTCAATTCCGCCACGCGCGTCATGACCAGTCGTCCGCAGCAGACCAGTGGTTCCAGTGGCAGTTGGCGCAGTGGTGGCGGAAGTTTCAGCGGCGGCGGCGGTGGTGGCGGTGGCTTCAGCGGCGGCGGATCGCGTGGGTTTGGCTAATCTTCGTAGGAGCGTGAGTGCATGAACAGCAGCCGATTGATCGGCATTATTCTGACGGTGGTTGGCGTGGGTGTTGCGCTGATCGCGGGTTTGTGGCTGGCGGCGGAAATCGGCGGCGGCGCTTTAGAGGCAGGCGGCGCGGTGTTGGGCGCGGGCTTGGCGTTCATTCCGGTGGCGCTGCTGCTGGGCGCGGGTGTGTATTTGTTCACGCGCGGCGGCGCTGAAGCCAAGCAGGAATCGGTGATGCAGCAGCAGCGGCGTTTGCTCGACATTGTGAAAAGTCGCGGCGAAGCCAACATAACCGATGTCGCGCTGGAAATGAACGTGAGCGTTGATGCGGTCAAAGATATGGTGCATCAACTGGTGGGGCTGCAAGTGTTCAGCGGCTACATCAACTGGCAAGACGGCAAGCTGTATTCAGCGGAAGCCAGCAACTTGCGCCAGCTTGAACAGTGTCGTAATTGCGGCGGCGCGATCACGCTGGCGGGTAAGGGCGTGGTGGTCTGCCGCTTCTGCGGGACGGAATATTTCTTGTCCTAAACGGACGCAGCGCGCACAATTGTGTTTACGAGCATCCATTGGAGGAATAAGCTCATGTCAGACCTGTATAACCGGATCGTCAGCGAACGCGGTTCATTCGAGCGGTTGCTGGCGCGCATCCCCGGCATTCGTGGCTATGTGGAAAAAGGGGCGCGGCGCGAAAGCAACGACATGCTGCGCGATTATATCGCCACACAGCTTTCACAGCGCGTCAATCGGCTGGCGCAGATCGAGCGCACCCTGTTGGATAACGGCGGCTTGGGTTACATGAGCAAGACGCAAAGCGCCAAAACCAAGCTGCAAACCTTCCGTGACCGCGTGAAAACGGCGGCGCCGGGCTACAGCGGCTTTATGGCGGCGGTCAAGATTGATGATGAGGCGCTTGAACGGATTTATGCCTTTGATGAGGCGATGATCCGCTATGTGGATCAACTGGATGATGCGTTAAACACGCTGCAAACGGCTGTTGACAGCAGCGATGGCATCAATGAGGCGATTGCCGCGCTGGATGCGATCACGATTGAGGCGAACGAAGCGTTCACGCTGCGCGATGATGTGTTGACCAATATCGGCAGCACGCTGTAGGCTTACCTTAGACCATAGAGGAGTGCAAAACAATGGCGCGGATTATTGATGTTGTCGATCACGCAAATGTCGCCCCGGATGAACTCGTCGTGCGCCAGCCTCCGGGCGGTGCGGGCGATTTCCGCATGGGTTCGCAGGTGATCGTCGCGGAAAGCCAAGCGGCGGTGTTCGTTCGCAGCGGGCGCGTGCTGGATGTGTTGGGACCCGGACGGCACACGCTATCCACGGCGAACCTGCCGATTCTGTCGGGTATTATCGGATTGGCGACCAGCGGACGCAACCCGTTCACGGTGGAATTGTATTTCGTCAACTTGAAGGACATGCCGCAGGTTGGTTGGGGGACGAATCCGCCGATTGTGATGGAAACGCCCGGACGTGGTTTTGGCGTCGTGCTGTTGCAAGGGCATGGCGTGGTCGATATTGGCGTGGATGATCCGGGGCGCGTAGTGCAGCAGTACGCGATCGGGCGTTCGATCTTGCGCCTGGCGGATATTCGGGATCGGATTCAGACGATGCTGGTGGGCGAGATCGGCGACTTGATCTCGAACAGTGGCGTGCAGAGCGTGCCGGAAGCCAATCGCTTGTTGGGCAATATCGAAGGGGCGATGCTGGCGCGTGTGAACGAGAAGTTTCAGGCGTTGGGCTTACGCATCAAGGCGTTTGAAGCAACGCCATTCCGCGCGAAAGAAGATGTTTCGCTGGAAGAAATTCGCAATTATGTGACTGATGCGGCTTATGAACGTTATGCCAACGAACGCCGTTTGGACATCGCGCAGACGGCTGCCGGAAATGAAGGCTTGGGCGGCGGTTTGGCGGGTGCAGGCGTGGGCTTTGGCGTGGGTCAGCAGTTGGGCGCGACGCTCAACCCCGGCGCAGCGGATATGCAGCAGCGCATGGCAGAGCAGCAGATGGCGATGCAGCAAATGATGATGAATATGATGGCGAATCAAGCCGGACAGAACGCGCCGGCTCAGCAAGCTGCGCCCGCTGCCGCCGCGCCGACTAACCCGCAGACCAAAGAGGAAATCGCAGCATTTCTCGATAATCTCGATGTGCGCTTGGGCGCGGGCGAGATCAGCGAGTCGGTGTATAACCGTTTGGTCGATAAATGGCAGAAACGCCTTGACGAATTGAACTAAGGCAGCATGATGGTGGTGATCACAGCGTGATCCGCGCCGTCGTCAGTTAAGAAGCGTTCCCCTGTATCAGGATTATACAGCCCGGTGATTAGCGTATAGCTGCCGGGCTGTATGATGTCTAGTGACAGCGTATACACATCGCGGTAAAAAGCCCCGACTTCCCAATTCAGGCTGTCAATGCGCCCATCTTGTGGGAATTGATCATCCTGTGCGCTGAGTTGTCTGTCAGCAGTGAGCAGATGCACGAAGATTTTCAACGGCGCGGTGGTTTGCTCCAGCGGCTGCCAGTAGAGCCATATAGTGAGCGTGTCGGGTGCATCACGGAACAAATCGTCGGCGAAGTGCAAGCGCGCAACTTGCGGAAAGTCGGTGGTGGCTTCGGTGGATAGCGCTTCCACTTCCCACGTGCTGAATTGACGTGCGGGCAGCGTGCCGATCTGCGCGCTGCGTCCAAGCTGCATATTGGCGTTCAACCAATCGAGGGCAACGTTAGCATTGATCCAATCGGTAGGCGCGTTGGCGACATACCAAAGTGAGTCTGCACTTGTACTTCGCATAGTCAGAAAGGACTCAATCTCACTGGTGGCTTGTTCAGGGTTAGCGGGCAGCTTGTCATCGCAGCGATCGCTGACCTGATATTCGCGGCAGTAGAAGGTGAAGGCTTCATCGGCAGCCGCTTGCGTTACCCAGTCGTTGGGCGTGATGTTGGACGCGAGATA
>JBGSRB010000600.1:0-9465 GCA_041737735.1 Anaerolineae bacterium
ACCCTGAAACGGCAGCTACACCCGGAACGACGCTCGATACTGTGGTCATCGTCACGGATGCGGCTGCGGTCAACAGCACCTATGAAGCGCCCGCGCCCGCCGACCCAGCCTATTTTGAGGACTTGATCGTCCAGCTCAACAACGAACTGCCGGACGCGCTGGAGGTCGATAGCACGACCAGCGGCGTGTTCACGACCGAACAGACCGCGCAAAGCGCGCCCGAAGCCCTGAGCGCCGAGTTCGCCGCGCTGCTCGAAGCGAACGGACATCAATTCCGGGCGGGGCATCGCATCACCAACAGCGCGTGTGATCTGAATGCCGTGCCGTATATGGCAATCGGTTATACGCTCGACCAGTTTGAATCAGCCGCCGCCGCGCGCACCGCGCTGGAGGATGGCATTTATGAAGAGATCGCGCTTGAAGCGGGTTATGCGCCGATGTCGCTGGCACGACTGGCGCAGCCGATCTATCAGCAGACGCGCACGGTGTGCGATCAGTCGGCGGTTGATGGGCGGTTGGTGATGCAGCGTGGGCATTACGTGGTCACGGTGAGCGCAACCTTCCCCGCTGGACATGAAGCAACAGTGGATGTGTGGCTGGCGGATTTTGTCAGCACGCGCACGTATGAAATCGTGTTCGCGGATGCACTGCGGCGCGCACAGCGCTAAGCGCCTCGTTAGCTTACGGTGTTGGGGCGAATACGAGTGTTCGCCCCGATACAATCATCGTTACGCTTCGGTCTGTTCGATCTGCGGTGAACGCCCTTCCGCCGCCGCCAGATCATCGCGCACGGCTTGTTCCACTTTGATGCCGCGCCGATGCGCGGCGGCGGCAATCGAGTGTGACGCCACGGGCATGGTCAAGATCAGGAAGATGAACAGCAGCGCCATCTTCAAAGCTGATTCGGGCAGCAATAATCCGGTTGCCAGCAGCAAGCCGAACAAGCCTAAAGTCGCCACTTTACCCGCCGCGTGAATGCGCGTGTACACGTCGGGAAAGCGCAGCAAGCCGATCACGCCGATGGCGGCAAAGCCCACGCCAAACCAGAGCGCCAGCACACCCAGAATTTCGCCAATCATCAAAAGATGCTCCCTTCGCGGATGTAGCGGGCAATCGACACTGTGGCGATAAACCCGAACGCCGCCAACGCCAGCGCGATATCAACCGACAGCGCCGACTCTTGATTGAGCGCCAGCAGCAGCACCACGCCGATCAACAGGGTATTGGTGGTTTCGATGCCCTGCAAACGGTCGGCTTCGGTGCGCCCACGCGCCACCACCCATACACACGGCACGAGCAGCAGCACCACGATCACGAGCGCGGCGTGCGTGCTAAACGTGACAAAATCGCTCATTGTCCGCCGATCCTTTCAAAGCGCTGAATGCGATCCGTCTGGTCACTGTCTAAGCTCGCCGCCGACATTTCGACATCCAAGCAGTGAACATACATGGTCTGGTTGTCGTCAAAATCGACCACAAGCTGACCGGGCGTGATGGTGATCGCCAGCGCGCTGAACGCCGCCATCACTTGATGATCGCGCTGCACGGGAACGGCGATGATCGCGGGATTCAAGCGCATATCCCGACTCAGGACGCGGCGCGCCACGTCAATGCCCGACCGCAAAATGTCGAACATTAACAGCAGTAGGTAGATCGTGGCTTCGACAATTTGCAGCGGTAAGCGCGCTGGTTTGATATAACGCGCCTGTTCGCGCAGCCCCCACGCGAACGCCACGCCGATGAGATAACCAAGCGCCAAGCTGCTCAGCGTGAATTGATCGCTGATCAGCGTCCACACCAGCGCGATGGGCAGCGCCATCACGAGAACTTGCACGACGATCATCGTCCGACTCCTTCCAGCACAGCCTGAATGTACACATTCGGATCACCCAATTGTGTGACCGTGAGCTGCGCCACATCGATCAAGGGGAAGGCGAACAAGCCCAAAAGCACGCAGATGCCGATCAGCAGTGCGGGCGCCAAGGGGCTGTCGCCATACGGTTTGAGGTTGGGATCGGCGTCGGGCTTGCGCTGGAAGATCAACTGCCACGTGCGCGTCATATAGACGAGCGTGATGATGCCCGCCCCCACCACCAGACCGAGCGCGATCCAGCTTTCGACGTTGATCCCGCCTCGCACGAGCGTCACTTTGCTGATGAATCCGTTCATGGGTGGCACACCCGCCAACGCCATGCCGCCGAGAAAATAAAGCACGCCCGTTAAGCGCATTTTGTGTCCCACCCCGGCGATGTCAGCGATGGCGGCGGTTTTGGTCTGCGTGCGACTGGAGACGACACCCGTGAGCATGAGCAGCGACGACTTGATGAACGAATGATTGACCGCATACACAAGCGCGCCGAGCAGCGCGACCGGCGATCCCCAGCCGATGCCCACCAGAATGAAGCCGACTTGCCCAAACGTGGAATAGGCTAACATACGTTTCGCGTCATAGGTGCGCAGCGCGCCCAAGCTGCCGAAGAAAATGCCGATGATGCCCAAGACGATCAAAATTTGCTCGATGATCGGCGCTTCTTCGATGAATAACAGCGTGGTCATGCGGATCAAGCCATACACGCCCACTTTGACCACCACCGACGACAAGACCGCGTGAACGGGTGTCGGTGCGGTCGTGTGGAAGTCGGGCTGCCAGTAGTGAAAGGGGAACACCGCGCTTTTGAGCAGGAAGGCGCACGCCAGCATCACGCCCGCGATTTCCGCCAGCAAGGGACGATCACCGACTGCCAACGCTTGGGCGATGTCCGCCATGTTCAGCGAGCCGAAGCTGGCATAAAGCGAGCCGATTGCCAGCAGCAGGAACAGCGTTCCCATGGCGCTGATCATCAAATACTTGATCGCTGCTTCCAAACCGAGACGGTTATCCGAGATCGCCACCAGCGTGACCGACGAGATCACCATCAATTCGACGAACACGAACAGCGTGAACACATCGCCCGTGAACAGCGCGCCCGATAAGCCCGCGCCCATGCACAGGAACAGCGACATAAACGACGGATAGGTGACGCTTTTATCTTTGCAATTCAGCGCATACAGCACGCCGCCCGTCAGCACGGTGGTGGACATGACCGCGAACACCGACGCGAGCAAGTCGGCAACCAAAACAATGCCATACGGTGGTTGATAACCGCCCAATTGATAGGTCAGCACGGAACCATTGAGATTTTCCGCCAGCACCACGAGGCTGCACAGCCAACCCAACGTCATCGCAATCAAGCCGATGATGCGCTGCGCCTGATTATTGCGCGCCACAAGCAAACAGATCACCGCGCCCGCCAGCGGCAGGAACACCGGACCTAAAACAAACGGATTATTCATCGCGCGCTTAGCCTTTCAAGCCGTCAACATGATCCGAGTCGATGGTTTTGAAGCGCCGCGACGCGACGTTGATCATGCCCAACAGCAGCGCATACGAGCCGAAGCTGATCACAATTGCGGTGAGGATCAAGGCTTGCACCAGCGGATCGCTTGGTTCATCGCCCGCGCCGACGTAAGGCGCGTTGCTGCCGTTGAACGCGCCGACTGCCAAGAGAAACAAGTTGATCGCGGTGAACAGCACGAAAAAGCCCATCGCCATGCGCACCAAGTCGCGGCGCAGCAGCAGAAACACGCCCAAGCCGAACATAATGCCCGTCGTGATCGCAAACAGAACGCTCATATGCTTTCCACCTCACGCGGGTGCGCGATGGCGTCCATAATCTTGCTGACGCTGCCGAACACCGCTAGGAAAATGCCGAACTCGAAGATCAAAGTCGATGCAAAATGAATGCCCGCAAAATCGGGAATGAAGCTAAACGAGATGTGGGTGAAGAACGGTTGTCCAAACAGCATTGGCACAAACGCATTCAGCAGCGCGATGGTCAAGCCGCCGCCGATCAGCCAGCCCTCTTTCAACCACTTTAAGCGGCGGTTGGCTTCGGAATAGCCATAGACCACGAACCACAGCGCCACCGCTAACCCGCTGATCACACCCGCTGTGAAGCCGTCGCCGGGGGCGTCGCCACCGTAGAGGATGTGCGACAGCGACACCAGCAGCGCAAACGGCAGCACCATAAAGGCAATCGTGCGGGTGAAGGGTGTCGAGAATTGCGGCGCATCGGCTTCGGGAACATCATCATCATCGACTCGTTCTTCACGCGCGCCGCTGAGTAGATCATACGACCCGCGCAGCGCCAGCAGCGACAGCACGCCGAGCGCCGCCATGCTGAACACCGTGATTTCCAGCAGGGTATCAGTGCCACGGAAGTCGGTGACGATGGCGGCGACCACATCCGTGACACCGATCAATGGATAGGCGTTTTCCAAGTGCCAGACCGCAATCGTCTCACGCTGCGCACGTTCGCCTACAGCAGCAACAGCAAAGAACGCCACTGCCAAGCCGATCACGCTTGAAATGAGAATGTCGCGCACCAAGCTGAAGCGTGAGGCACGCATGGCGCGCGCTTCTTTCAACATCACTTCGCGCTTTTGGCGCGGGTTGATGCGTCCTAACATGATGAACAGCAGCACGGTCGCTAATGTTTCGACCAAGAACTGCACCAACGCGACATCGGGCGCGGGTTCGATCAGAAAAATGCCGCCGACAGCATAACCACCGATTGCCAACGCTAAGGCGGCGGTCACGCGGCGGCGCGCGATGATCGCGCCGAAGGTCGCGCCGACGATCAACCCTAGCAGCACAAACGTGAGCAGATCGGTCACGTCATCGATCTGCAACCACGTCACATTTTCAAAGCCCTGATAATTGGCGACACCAATTGCCAGCAGCAGCGCCACCGCGCTCATAATGGCGATCAGGTAATGGCGCAGCTTGCCGTTTTGCGAACGCAGCAGAAAATCGCCAAAGCTTTCGACCGCGCCCACGATGGCGTTGTAGACGTTGATGGCGCGCGGCAAAGGCAGCGTGAAGCGCAGCCACGCATCCCGCGCGAGAAAGATCAGCCCGCCGCCGCCGAGCGCGATCATGCTGAGGATGAACGGGGTGTTGATGCCGTGAAACAGGTATAAGCTGATCGGTGAGCCAACCACCGGATTGATCAGCGGTTTCAGCACGGGTTCGATCAAAAAGCCCATCAACAGCGATCCAACTGCCAGCGCACCGGGTCCGTAGGCTAACCCGCGCGCGGGTGCATGGAGTTGATGTTCTTCGCGCGCTTTACGGAAGAACACATCCCACACGACGATCAAGCCCGCCGTGACCGTCAACGTGGCGCTGATCGTGACCACAAGCATGATGATGGTGGCTTGCGCGCTTTCGACGGCGACTTCGAGCAGCGTTTCCTTCGCCAAAAAGCCGAACAACGGCGGCACCCCTGCCATTGATAAGCCGCTGATCGTCGTGATGATCGCCCAACCGGGCAACGAGTGGCGCAAGCCGCCGAGCTTATCAATGATGCGCGTATGCACCGCATGATCGACCGCTCCCGCCGCGAGGAACAACGCTGCTTTATAGAGGGCGTGCGCCAAAATGCCGACCATCGCCGCTTTCAAACCCGCGCCATCGGGCTGACCGAGCAGCGCGACAAGCGCGCCCAACCAACTGATTGTGGAGTAAGCTAGCAAGCCTTTTAAGTCGCGCTGGAAAATGGCGATCACCGCGCCGATCAGCATGGTGGCTAAACCGACCGTGGTTAGCGCGGCGAACCAAAAATCGGTATCGCCTAACGTGGGATACATGCGCGCCAAGAGGAAGACACCCGCCTTGACCATCGTCGCGCTGTGCAAGTACGCGCTGGCGGGTGAAGGGGCGCTCATAGCACCGGGCAGCCAGAAATGCAGCGGAAATTGCGCGCTTTTGGCGAAGCAGCCGATCAAAATTAGCACGGTCATGCCGATATACCACGGATGATCGCGCAGTGTGTCGTTGGTCAGCAGCGCGGAAAACTCGAACGAGCCGCCCGCGATGCCCAGCAACATCAAGCCTGCCAACAATGCTAACCCGCCGCCACCCGTGATCACCAGCGCGCGCGCTGCGCCTTCGCGGGCATCCGCCGATTTATCGCCCTTGAAGCTGATCAACAGAAACGAGATGATCGATGTCAGTTCCCACGCGATGAACAACGTGAGGATGTTGCCCGACACCACAAGCATGAGCATCGCGCCCATGAAGCTGAACAGCAGTGTATAAAAGCGGCGGACTTCTTCGTCGGTGTCAAAGTAATGCGCAGTGTACAGCACGATCACCACGCCGACGCCCGTGATCACCAAGCCGAACAGCAGCGCCAGACCATCCAGATAAAAACTCAAATTCAGCCCAATATCCGGCACCCACGGAATCAGCAGCGTCACCGCGCCATTTTCGGTCACAGCGGGCAAATACGTGATCAGCAGCACGAACAACGCGCCTGTGATCACCGCCAGCACACTTGACCATACGGCACGGTTGAACAGCGATCCGAAGCCGTAGAGTAGCAGCGCCGTCAACAGTGGCACAGCCCCGATGAGCGCTATCGTCATATCGACCCCTCAATCTTGGTTGTGTAATTGTGCAAGATGCAGCGTGAAATCTAACACTATAGTCTAGCGCGTGAGCTAAATTTTTGCAGCAGAGGAAAATTTTTAGAAAAATAGAAGCGGCAATTATGGCGCGCGTACTGTGGGCGTACACCCTAAAGTTTAGGGGGAAATGCGCGAAAAATCACAAGCGGGCGGGCGGCGGTTATGGTTTTATAACGTGGACAATAGGGGCGCTGTGTGCGCCCCTGCTCACTTGTGATCAACGGCTGTGGTTGTTCCCGCTGAAACCGACGGACGCGCGTTGATGCAGGAAATCGTCGCGCGCTTCGATCTGATCGCGCAGGCTGAGGAATGAATTTTCCAGCAGATCGAACGGCAGCGCGTCCATGTCTTGAAACGCGACCTGCGTCAGCGCATAGACCGCCACCTCACGGATGAACGCGCCCGGATAGCCGACCAAGCGCGCCACCAACTGACGATGATCATCCTGCCACATTTCACCCAGATACTTGGCGAGAATGCGCTCGGCGTCTTCTTCGCGCTTGGTTTCCGGGATGATGAACACACGATCCAAGCGACCGGGACGCTTCAACACGCGCTCGTCGATCGCTTCCGGATAATTGGTGGTGGCGATCAACAGCGTGCCTTGATCATTCACGGTCGATTCGCTGCCATCCATCACATTCAGCACCAGCGCTTTTTCCTGCTCGTGCAGGAAAGCGTCGAGTTCTTCCAGCAGGATTAACGTCGGATGGTTCGAGCAAGACGCCGCGTGCAGCGCCTGCTGAATCTTGCCGAACGACGCGCCCATGTGATCGGCGCTGGAGATGTAAATCACGAGATACTGCCGTTCGAGCGCCCACGCTGCCAGCGCCGAACACAACATCGTTTTGCCCGTTCCCGGCACGCCCGCCAGCAGCAGCTTACGGAACGGCTTGAGATTCAGCCGCTTGTAAACGTTGATGCCTTTGGTGAAGAACGACTCGACATCGTGCAGCAGATCGCTTTTGAGTTTCTCCGGCAGGATGACTTCTTCCCAATCAATCGTGGTTTCAAATGACGCCGTGCGCCCGCCGATGATCATCACGCGCGGCGATGGATTCAGTTCGCGCACCAGACGGTCGCACTCTTTCGAGAACTCCGTCCACACGGGAACAAACGCGCGCGGCATATGCGCCAACGCCACCATGCGTCCATCGTCGGTATAGCGCGCCGCCGCCACGAGAACGGTTTGCGTTTCCGTTACGCCGTCGATCGTGCGCGTGAAAGTGTAGACAAACGCGCCGCTGCGATACGTCAGTTCGCCATCGTAGATATGCTCGCTCACACGCACGATCACGGGGCAGTCAACCAGCGCCAGACCTGCATAGCGATAGTCTTGCGGCAGCTCAAAATCAGGCTTGAACTTGCCGATCGCCATTTCATGCACGCATGAATCAGACACCCACATCGTGATGGGTTCAGCGATGGGATGTGCGGGCAGCCAGTCGCGCTCGATCCACCCGCCGATGGTGTCCATTTTGAGCGAAACGCCCATATTGAGGATGGTATCGTCGTAATATCGGTTCATTGAGCTTCTTTCAGTCGAATATGCCTTCTTATTATGCCTGAAATAGACACAACGTGAGAGATGGAATTTTGCCCGATCGTTGGCGCACACGGGCGCGTGCATTATACTATGACGCAATCTAAATTAGCGAAGTGGTAATACGCGATGCCTCAATATGCGGATGATTTTATGTCATGGGTGCAGTTACACGAGCGTGTATGGGGTGTGAGACAATATCCCCAGCGCCCAACGCTGGACGCGATCATGCGCGCGCAGGTCGTGACCTTCTGGCGACCGTATAACGCGAAAGTCAACCGCGAAGAACGTATGACCATTCGCCTATTCGATGACGTGCGCGATGTCGAGCGTTATTACACCAAGCTGCTGTTCCGCGTGCATGTCGAGCCGCCGCGTGATGCACTGGCGCGCGTGTTCGTCGATCAAAAGCGGATGGTGGTGCGTTCTGTTCGCATTTTGCTGCAAGAATGGGATAAAGATTAGGTAAATTTGAGGTTACCCCACAACCATCAAAGGCTGTGGGGATCATCTTGCAGGGGACAGCGTGCTGCCCCCTTGCTGTTACAACGCAAACTGCTACTGCGCCACGGCGTTGCTCGGAACCCAGATCATGCTCGCCTGACACGCGATCCACACCTGCGCGAAATCACCTTCAAACTGCGTCACCCACCATGAACCAGCGGGCAGGCTGAAGGTGGTTTGCGATTGGAGGTTGGGCGCGAAAAAGGCGGGCGCGCCAGCGGGAACTTGATACTGGACGGCACCCGACGGCAGCGGAATCGGGCAAGCAGCACTCACGGGGTCACCGCCTGCGCCTAGCACCACCGCGCCAAAGGTGTAACCTGCATCTTGACAGGCTTGACCTTGGGGATCAGTCCAATATTCGTCAGTGACAAAGTCGTAGGCGTCAGGTACAGCGAGCGACTCGCGCACGCCGAACGCAACGCCAGGTGAGGCATCAGGCCCGCCGACGGTGAAGCGCACCGTCTGGGTTGATCCGGCGGGGAAATCGCCGCCCGCGCCCGCCAACAAGACGCCATCATCGAACAGCGTGACAAAATAGGGACCCGCATCTTCGACCGTGAAAACCACATCAATCGTGCAGTCGGCGGGATTGAACGGACCCGCACTATTGATCGTTGCACCCGGTGCAGCGATCACCGCAGTCAAGGCGACCAGCGAAAGGGCAATGACCAGAAACACGATCAAACCAAAGCGACGCATGTTCTTGCCTCCACAACCTAACTTGCAAACAATAATCAAGCAACTTCAGCCCAGTTGTTGGTGCGGCGCAGGTGAATAAATGTCGACGATAGAGTTGCCATCTATCTTTTTTTAGTCGCTCTCAAGCGGCTTAAAGGTGCGAAGTTGATTAATTGAGCCATTACAGCAGTGTGCTAAGCCCACTGATCAGCAGCGAGATGCCGA
>JBGSRB010000604.1:0-9563 GCA_041737735.1 Anaerolineae bacterium
TAAATGGTACATGGACGTTTTTCCAACATAATTTTAACGCGCATTGGGCTTGACGCGCGATCAAAATGGGCGTATCGTTGGTTCACAAATGATTTGTACCCCAAATAATTTGCCTTCCAATAAAACTTCTTGCTTCCGCCGCTCGTATTGTTGAAATGGATCGCCATGTCACCGACATCATCGCGCGAGGCGCTGGGTAAAACAATTGAGGTGCGTCTGCTGGCATGGATCATGTCGCGCGAGGCGGCGCGCTCGCTTGATGAAACGTTCACCGATGCCGGAATCGACGTGAATGGGTTGCAGTACGGCATGTTACGTCTGCTGCGCTATGAAACGGCGACGTTAAGCGACTTAAGCCGTAAATTCATGCTTGACCCTTCGACGCTGGTTCCCGTGATTGATGATCTGGTCAAGAAGGGCTATGTCAAGCGCCAGCGCGACCCGAAGGATCGCCGCCGCGCGCCGCTGATCATCACCGACAAGGGGCGCACGTTGATCACACGGATGCCCACGCAGTCGCCGAAAACGGATCGCTTCACCACGTTGATGCTGGCATTGGGTGACGATAAAGTGAGCCAGCTTTACGATCTACTGCGCGATTTTGTGCTGCTGCTGCCCGATGGCGATGCCATGCTTCAGCATGTGCGGGATCGCCGCGAAGCGCTGCTCAACGCGCATCATGAGGAGTCACCAGTCGATGACATCGGCTGTTAAGCTGCACCCTTTCGACCACCTCAGGAGGAGATGAGACCTTGCAAGCACAAGCTGCTCGACCTACGCGCCCGCCGCGTGGGGAACGTCCGAGTTTTAGTGTCGCCGCTCTTGTGCGCGCGATCCGCTATTTAGGGATGCACCGCCGCACCACGGTTCTGGCATATGGCGCGCTGGTGATCGCCACCTTGGCGCAGCTTGCTGTGCCGTTGTTGGTGCAAAACATGATCGAAACGGTCACGATTGGCACGATCGCCAACAACCCGATGATGTCAATGGGCGCGGTAGCACAGGGCGCATACACGCTCAATGAATTGCAAACCGCCCAACAGAATGCCGAAAGCTGGCTGATCGTGGCGGTGCTGGTGATCGTCGCCTTCGCGTTGATGCGCGCGATCTTCTCATTTGTGCAAACCTTCATGGCGGAAACCACCTCGCAGGGCATCGCCTTCGACTTCCGTAATGAGATTTTCGCCAAGATTCAGCACCTCTCGTTCAGCTATCACGACCGCAATCAAACCGGTCAGTTGATGATCCGCGCGACCGATGATGTCGAAAAGTTACGCTTGTTCATCGCGCAAGGGTTGGTCTTGGCGGCGCAGGCATTCTTGCTGTTGGTGGTCACGCTGATCATTCTGTTCACCCAAAACTGGCAGTTGACGCTGGTCGTGCTGCCGATCCTGCCGATCGCGTTGATCGTGTTCGTGATCTTCGGCGCGGTGGCGCAGCCCCTGTTTGTGCAGGTGCAAATGCGGCTGGATGCGCTCAACAATGTGCTGCAAGAGAATATGCAGGGCGTCAAAGTCGTGCGCGCCTTCGCCCGTGAACCGCATGAGCGCACGCGCTTTAACACCAAAGCCGAAGATGTGCTGGCGATGCAACTGCGCGTCGCGCGGACGTTCTCGTTCCTGTTTCCAGTGATCTTTCTGGTGGCGCAGTTCGGGCAGGCGGCGATCCTGTATTTCGGCGGTCGGCTGATCATCGACGGATCGCTCTCGCTGGGCGCTTATCAGTCGTTCAGCCTGTATGTGATCTACATCTTCTTTCCGTTGGGGCAGTTGGGTTTCATCATCACGTTGATGGCGCAGGCGGCGGCATCAGCCAATCGTGTGTTCGAGATTCTCGACACGCAGAACGAAGTGACCGATAAGCCCGACGCGCGCGAACTGCCGCAAATTCAGGGGCATGTCACGTTTAGCGATGTCACTTTCCGCTATTTCAGTTCCAGCGATGCAGTGCTGCAAAATGTCTCGTTTGAGGCGCAGCCGGGGCAGACCATCGCGCTGTTGGGCGGCACGGGCAGCGGTAAGACGACGATTATCAACCTGATCCCGCGCTTCTACGATGTCAGTGAAGGCGCGGTGTTGATCGATGGGCAGGATGTGCGCGATATTACGTTGGATAGTTTGCGCGCGCAGATCGGCATCGTGCTGCAAGAGACGAACCTGTTCAGCGGCTCGATCCGCGACAATATCGCTTTTGGGCGTCCTGACGCCACCGATGAAGATGTGATCGCCGCCGCGCACGCCGCCGCCGCGCACGACTTCATCCTGAGCTTTCCGCAAGGCTATGCCACGCCCGTCGGTGAGCGCGGCGCGACGCTTTCCGGTGGACAAAAACAGCGCATCGCCATCGCGCGCGCGCTGCTGCTCAACCCGCGTCTGCTGATTCTCGACGACTCGACCAGCAGCGTTGACCTAAAAACCGAGTATCAGATTCAACAGGCGCTCGATCTGCTCATGCAAGGGCGCACCAGCTTTGTGATCGCGCAGCGCATTTCGACGGTGGTCAACGCGGATCAGATCATCGTGCTGGATCAGGGCAAGATCGCGGCGGTGGGCAATCACGAAGAATTGATGGAAACCAGCGCGATCTACGCCGAGATTTACAACTCGCAGCTTGTCGGTGATGTCGAACTTGACGCCGCCGTGACGGAGGACGCATAACCATGATGGGGCTTGACGGCGGTCGCCGTCTTTTAGAAGGGGAAAGCAGCAAACCGCGTGACATCGGCACCACGCTAGCGCGTTTTGGCGGCTATTTTCGGCGTTATTGGTTGGGTATTCTGATCGCGGTGGCGTTGATCGTCGTCGGGACGTGGACACAGGTGATCACGCCTGAATATGTGGGGCAGGCGATTGACTGCTATTTGTTCCCGCAGCCGCAATCGGTCTGCTGGTTCGACGCGAACGCCAATGCTGAGCTTTCGATTGAGGCACGTTTGCTCGGCATGGGCAATCTGGTGCTGATCTTGACGCTGCTGTATGTGGTGGGCGCGGTGGTGACGGGCATGGCGTTTTTCGCCATGAGTTGGTCGGGACAGCAAGTTCTCACGCAGATGCGCCGCGATGTGTTCGCGCAGCTTCAGCGGCTGTCGTTCAACTTCTACAACGATAACGAAGCGGGCGACTTGATGAGCCGCATCACCAGCGACACCGACACGATTCAGCAGGTATTCGGCTTCGCGCTGCTTCAGGTGTTCAGCGGTGCGCTGCTGATGATCTGGATCATCGTGCGGATGTTGGAAACCAATGTGCCGTATGCTCTGATCAGCATGTCGGTTGTACCGATCATGTTCGTGGCGACGGTGTGGCTGTCGAATCAGGCACGCATCGCGTTTCGGCGCAGCCGCCGCGAGATGGGCAGCGTCAACGCCGACTTGCAGGAAAGCATCGCGGGTGTGCGCGAAGTGCAGGCGTTCAACCGTGAGGACGAAAACATCGAGAATTTCCGCCGCACGAATGCCGCCAACCGCGACGCCAATGTCCGCGCTGCCAGCTTCACCAGCGCCCTGAATCCCGTGCTGGAGGCGCTCGGTTATGTCGCGCTCGGTATCGTGGTGGTGGTCGGCGGGATCGCGGTGCTGCGGAATGAGCCGCTCTTGGGAACGTCGATCATCACGTTGGGAACGGTGTTCGTGTTCGTGCAGTATGTGCAGCGCTTCAGCCAGCCGATCACGCAGATCGCGCTGCTGTGGACGAACATCCAGAATGCGATTGCAGGCGGCGAGCGCATCTTCGGCTTGATCGATCAGCCTATCGAGATCGACGACGCGCCGAATGCGATCCCGATGCCGCCGATCAGCGGGCGCGTGGAGTTCGATCAGGTCAGCGCCAGCTACAAGGCGGATCAGCCCGTGCTGCGCGCTGTCAGCTTCAGCGCCGAACCGGGACAGACCATCGCCATCGTGGGACCCACCGGCGCGGGTAAGACGACGATCATCAATCTGCTGCCGCGCTTCTATGATGTGACCGCTGGCGCGGTGCGGATTGACGGTCATGATGTGCGCGCTGTGACGCTGGCAAGTCTGCGCGCGCAGATCGGCATCGTGCTGCAAGATACGTTCTTGTTCAGCGACACAGTGCTGAACAACATTCGCTATGGGCGCTTGGATGCCACCGACGATGAAGTGATCGCGGCGGCGAAAATGGTCGCGGCGGATACGTTCATCGAGCGTCTGCCCGAAGGTTTTAGCACCGTGTTGGGTGAACGCGGCGGCGGCTTAAGTCAGGGGCAGCGGCAGTTGATCGCCATTGCGCGGGTGGCGCTGATGAACCCGAATATCCTGATTTTGGATGAAGCCACATCCAGCGTGGACACGCGCACCGAGCGCATCATCCAAAAAGCGTTCGAGCGTCTGCTGGAAGGGCGCACCAGCTTTGTGATCGCGCACCGCCTCAGCACGATTCGGAACGCCGATCAGGTGTTGATGCTGCGCGACGGCGAAATCATCGAGCGCGGCACGCACAACGAATTGCTGGCGCAGCAGGGCGCTTACTATGAACTCTACATGAGTCAATTCCGCCGTGAGGAAGAGGGCGCGCCCGAAAATGGTGCGCCTGCGCCACAACCCACTGTGGACTAAACGCGCGACATAACAAACGTGCCAAAGCGGGAATTAAACGAGATGCCGCGCGCATCTCGTTTAATTTCTCTAATCGCCGCCTGTAAAAATAGTTGTGTATAATAGGTGCAGCCCTGACGTGCAGACGATAGGTGACACTGGATGAGTTTCTCAATTGCCACAACAACGATGACGCCGCGCGCTCCGTTGTGGTTAGATGTTCCCGCTAGCGATTGGAACGATTGGCGCTGGCAGATGGCGCATCGCCTCAATACGCTGGATGAACTGGCACAGATTATCGATCTGACTGCTGAAGAAATCGAAGGCTTAACCGCCGATAGCATGTTTCGCGTGGACATCACGCCCTATTTCGCATCGCTGATCGACCCGCGCGACCCCAATTGTCCGATTCGGCGGCAAGTGATCCCGTTAGGGCGCGAAAAACAAGCATTTGCCGGCATGAAAGCCGATAGTCTCGCGGAGGACGCGCACAGTCCCGTCCCCGGTTTGGTGCATCGCTATCCGGATCGCGTGCTGATGCTGCTGACCACCCAATGCGCGAGTTACTGCCGCTACTGCACGCGCAGTCGCATTGTGGGCAGCCCGCATGTGACGTTCAGTAAAGCCGATTTCGACCGCCAGATCGAGTACCTGCAACATGCGCCGCAGGTGCGCGATGTGCTGCTCAGCGGTGGTGACCCATTGGTGATCGCGCCGCGCATGTTGGAGCATGTGATCGCTAGCCTGCGCGCGATTGAACATATCGAGATCATTCGGATTGGCACGCGCGTGCCGATCTTCCTGCCGCAGCGCATCACCGATGAGCTGTGCGATCTGTTCAAACGTTATGCGCCGATCTGGGTGAATATCCACGCTAACCATGCACGCGAAATCACGCCCGAATTAAGCGCCGCGCTCGAAAAAATGGCGTTCGCAGGCGTGCCGTTGGGTAATCAAAGCGTGCTGCTGGCGGGCATCAACGACAGCGTGAACATTCAGCGCGAATTGGCGCATAAACTCGTGCGTAATCGTGTGCGTCCATATTATCTGTATCAATGCGATCTGGTGGCGGGCGCGGGACACTTCCGCACGACTGTGAGCAAGGGCATCGAAATCATGGAGGGCTTGCGCGGTCACACCAGCGGTTACGCCGTGCCGACTTATGTCGTCGATGCGCCGGGTGGCGGCGGCAAAATTCCCGTAGCGCCCAATTATGTGATCAGCCAAGCGCCGGGTAAGGTGGTGCTGCGGAATTATGAGGGTTATATCTCTACCTACATCGAACCGGATGATTACGACCCGCACATGATCGATCATCTGGATCGTGCGGCAGCGCCTCTATATGAAGCGGGACAGCGCGGGGTCAGCGGATTGTTAGCGGGCGACGCCGACGCCATCAAGCCGGAAGGCTTCGACGATACGCATCAGCGCGGGGTGTAAGGGGAATTAAGCGGAACGTGAGTTAAACACCGCGTGAATCAAGCCCCGCAAAGCGGTATAAAACAGGGTGATTATTAGAATGATGATTGTTAAAATTTTTCTCAAGCCCAACGGCATGTGCGTTTGATACTCGTTCAATGCGCGTCGATAACCCCCAAAAGCCAGTTCATATTGACCAAGTTTGCGATAAGCGGTCGCTAATTCAAACGAGAGATGAGCGTTGGCTAAGGGTATAAGGTGCTTCTTGTCAAAAGAAATCAGTGGTTCAAAATACTTAATCGCTTCAGTATAGTTTCCCTGCCGTGCAAGCGCTAAGCCTGTGTAGTAGGGTGCATTGAACCGATGGAAAAGTATCTCAACCTGTTCAGCTAACGTGCGGTAATCGGTGCAAGCTTGTAAAACTTCATCATATCGACTGTGTTTGAGCTGGAGTTCGATGTAAATACGATACACGAATAACTGTACAGTGACATGATTGAGTGAACGCACTTCAAGATAGGCTTGTTTCGCCAGTTCCAGACTATCTTCGTAATGTTTGAAAGGATTTAGTTGGCTCGCAGCACTGGCGCGTAAGATGTGGACAATACAGACATCTACCAAGCTATTGATTTTCACAGCCAGTGCCAAGGATTGTTTAAAATAACGATCTGCTTCTTTAATGCGCCCTTTGTTTAAAGCGTAATACCCAATGTCAAATGTAACCCAAACCAGTAATCCATCATCGCCTGATGCAGTTGCAAGTTGAAGCGCTTGTGCCAATTTAGCTTCTACGCCTCGATCCGTGAGCAACGCTTGGCGCATGAGAACTAAAACCCTGTAAAAATCATCCTGATGGCGCGAAGCCAGCGTGTGCGCTTCGTCAAGCATGGTAGCCCTTACAAGAGGGTTTAACTCCAACTCGAAATCATACAGTGCGATGATGGCGTGCGCGATCAGCAGGTCTGTTTCCGCTTCGCGCGCGCGTTCTAAGGCAGTTCGGGCATGGTGGGCTGCTACGGCGTAGTGTCCGCGCAGATAAGCAGCATTCGCCAACCCGATGCGCGCCATGATCGCC
The DNA here is from genome assembly GCA_041737735.1 of Anaerolineae bacterium. Classification (GTDB taxonomy): domain Bacteria; phylum Chloroflexota; class Anaerolineae; order Aggregatilineales; family Phototrophicaceae; genus Flexifilum. The sequence continues at coordinate 7,050 of JBGSRB010000604.1, forward strand.
AAATCGACATTGGCATCGTCCAGCAAGGGTTCGCACAGCGCGCTGATCTGCTCGGCTTGCGCTGTTCGCATGAGAACACGAATCTGTTGGTGATAGAGGTCGGCTGCTGCCGGGTTCATCGCCCGCATCCTTGTTGATGAAGCAGTGCTAGTTACGTTTCAACCCGGCGTTGATCTGTTCACGCAGCCACGCGCGCACATCCTCCGGCGGATCGTGCGGGGGCAGTTCACCGCGCAGGAAGGCGTCAAACGGCTGCGCGAACCCGTCGTCATAGACGGGTCCGTCGCTGGTTTCCACCCAACTCGACCAGATCAATCGGCGCGTGCTGGCAAACATCTGTACGCGAAAGTGCCGCCCGTTTGCTTGCCACGTCATGCTTAATCTCTGCCGCTGCGCTGGCGCATACTGCGCGCTTCGGCGGATAAGCGTTGGAAGTAATCCGACTCGGTGATCTGGTTGACCTGCTCATCGACGCGGTGGCGGTCGATCTCGATTTGCAGCGATTGAATCTGCGTCAATGCCAGCGCGAGATCGCTTTTGACCTCACCGTAACGGCGCGCGTTTTCGATGGCGATGGCGGCTTGCGAACCGAACGCGGTCAGCAGCGGAATTTCTTCCTGTTTGAACACATCCTGCGTGATGCGGTTATCGGCATACAGCACACCAATCGTGCGTCCGTGCAGCACCAGCGGCACGCATAAAATCGAGCGCAGTTGATTATTCATCACGCTTTTGATGTTCTGAAAGCGATCATCGGCGGCGGCGTTGGTGGTTAAAATCGCCTGCTGTTCTGCCAGCGCCCGCGCGACAATGCTGCGGCTGAACACCGCTTCGTTATCCGCGATGTTTTCGCGATCCCAGTTGCGCGCGACCGCAATATCGAGTTCGTCGGTGTCTTTGTCGCTCAACATCAGGTAGGCGCGTTCAGCCCCCGTCAGCCGAATGACCGTATCCATAACTTCTTCCAGCACCATATCGAGTTCGAGCGACGATGTGATCAGCGCGAAGGTGCGAACGAGTTCCTCAAGCCGTTCATAGCGGGTGAACGCGCTTTGCACGTTCTCATGGGCGCCTTCCAACCGATGCTCAAGATTCCGCACAATGCCGCCGATGTCAATCGAAATCTGGAAGCCGTTATCGGTCAGCACTTTGTGCAAGCGCTCGAAAATGGCTTCTAGTTGTTTCGCTTCGGTGATCGACTGCTCAAGCGCGGCGCTGAGTTCATTGATGATGGTTTGCTGTTCAGTCATGGTTTTTCTCGCGTGCTTCATATGATAGATGCAATGATAGCAGAACTTGCTTTATGTCGCATTTAATTTGTGGGCGGGGTCACTAATTCGATGCGATTTTCGATCACCAGTTCATCGCCAGCGGGAACACCATCGATCACGATGGGTAGGCGTTGGTCAGTCGTCGGGTTGTAGAAGCCGATGATCAAGCGATAGCCTGATCCCAGTTCATCCACATCGGGCGGCAGTTGATACACGCGCTGATCGCTGATAAATTCGCTCGTTTCCCATACCAGCGTCGAGTAATACGACCCATCGGGCGTGCGCGCAACCGGGTTATCCCACGCGGCGATCAGGCGATCGTCCATGTCGCGCAGATGAATGAAAATCGAGTAATCAGCGTCAGCGGGCGCGATCACTTCCCAGTACAGATGCCCGATCACGCGCCGACCCTGCCAAAAATCCAAGCCGCCGATGTCGTAACCGAGATAACGCGCGAATCCGCCGAATACCACGTCGCGCGTTTCGCGTCCGTTGGGTTCGGGACGTAGCCAGCGGTTGCTCAAGTTCAGCTCATAGACTTCATACCGGAAGATGCCGTCATCCATGCCCCATGCGCGCCGCGTGATGTCGTGCCGACCAAGCGCGCCGATCACCTGATTCTGCGTGATCGGCGTGTCCTGATACGCGCCGATGGTTTCCGGCGCACCATAAACAAAATACGCCGCATCTTCAAGCGCGCTCAACTGTGTGGGCGCGTCATCGACGCGAATCTGATCCAGCGGAAAGAAGAAGGGTAGGCGATCAACGTTCGGTGCAGCGACGATCAGCGGCATAGCGGGATGCTCATCCTGCCACACGCGCAAGCCATCGACCACCGTCATGAGTGCGGCATTGCCACTGCGATAACGCGCGTCGTCGTCGGGATAATCAGCGCTCCACAGATAATTCCAGCCCGTGAACGGATCATAGACCGCCGCCAGAATGCCCGGCAGCGCGCACACGATTATAACAGCGGCGACCAGCGCCCGCCGCGTAATGGTGATGCGGGCGATCAGCGCCGCGATCGGCAGGATCAGTAGCGGCACGACCGCGAACGACAGCCGATAATGATAACTGTAAGACCAGAACCACACGGCGAAATAGGGCGCGCCCAACAGCAAGCCCCACGCGATGCGTTCGGCTGTGCGCCCGCGCGCGTGACGCCACACCGACGCGATCAGCAGCAGCGATCCCGCGCCGAACAGCGCAAACTCGATCACGCCCATGCGCTGACGCACAATGC
>JBGSRB010000010.1:0-2483 GCA_041737735.1 Anaerolineae bacterium
GCTGCTGGCAGGCGCGCTGGTCGGCTTGACCACCGCGCTGATTCATGTGCTGTTCAAAATCGAAGGCTTGCTCGCCAGCATCATCGTGATGACGGGCGCATACACGATCACGCTGCGGATCATGGGGACGAGCAACATTCCCCTGCTGAACACGCGCACGATCTTCACACCCTATGAAGCGTCGATGCGCGAATTTGTCGTCAACCTGATGGGTGACGAAATGCGCCGCCAATCGAACAACATCGTCAAGATCATCGTGTGCGCTGTGATCATGCTGCTGGTGCTGATGGCATTGAACTGGTTCATGCACACCGAGATCGGCTTAGCGCTGCGCGCGGCGGGCAAAAACGCGCAGATGGTGCGCGCGATTGGCATCAACGACAAGGCGATGATCATCATCGGCTTGATGATCGCGAACGGACTTTCGGGCTTAGCCGGCGCGTTATCCGTGCAATTGCTCGGATTTGCCGATGTGCAGATGGGAGTCGGTATCATTGTGCGCGGCTTGGCGGCGGTCATGATCGGGGAGGTGCTGCTGCGTCCGCGCACGGTCGGACAAGCGGCGTTAGCGGCGATCTTCGGCATGGTCGTATTTGAAGTGATGCGTGCGTGGGTATTCGCGGCGCTCAACCTCAACGCGGCGGATATTCGTCTGGTCAGCGCCTTAGTCGTGCTGGCGGCGTTGGCTGCCCCTAACCTCGTGCAGCGCTATCGCGCGTGGCAAACGCGGAGGCAAAATGCTCAGCCTTGACCGGGTGCATGTCACGTTCAATGCCAATACGCCCTCGGAAGTACGGGCGCTGCGCGGCGTTACGCTAACCGTCAACACGGGTGATTTCGTCACGATCATTGGCGCGAATGGCGCGGGCAAATCGACGCTGTTCAACGTGATCGCGGGTACAGTCACGCCCCAACATGGCGCGATTCGCCTGAATGAGATCGACATCACCCACCAACCCGAACACAAGCGCGCCGCGCACATCGGGCGGGTGTTTCAAAGCCCGTCCTTGGGAACGTGTCCCGGCTTGACTATTGAAGAAAATTTGGCGCTGGCGGCATTACGCGGCAAAGGACGCGGTTTGCGTCCCGGTTTGAAACGCAACGAACGCGAACGCTTCATCGCGCTTTTGAGCGAAACAGGCATGGGGCTGGAAACGCGGCTTAGCACCGATGTCGCCCTGCTCAGCGGCGGACAGCGCCAAGCGATCACGCTGGTGATGGCGACGTTGGGGCATCCCGCTATTCTGCTGCTCGATGAACATACCGCCGCGCTTGACCCGAACGCCGCCACGCAAATTCTCGATTTGACCATACGTTTAGCCGCTGAGTTCAAGCTGACGGTGATCATGATCACGCACAGTATGCAGCAGGCGTGCGACGTGGGTAACCGCGTCTTGATGATGAATCGCGGCGATGTGCTGTTCGAGATCAGCGGTGATCAGCGCGCCGATCTCACCGTCAATGCGCTGATCGAACGTTTCCGCGCGCTGCGTCGCGTCGATGAATTGGCGGATCGTACGTTGCTGGAATAACTTACGGAAGATCACGCGGCACACGCCGCGAACTTCACCAAAATTTCGCGTTTTAGCTGGATGGAGAAAATCGTTATGCCCAAAAAATTGTTCGTGATCCTGGTGTTAGCGCTGTTCGTGCTGCCTTTCAGCGCGGGCGCGCAGATCGACATGCCGAAGATCGGGTTTATGCAGTTCGTGTCGCATCCCGCGTTGAACGCCGGGCGTGATGGCGCCATCGAAGTGTTGAATGCGGCGGGTTATGTCGATGGCGAAACCGCGACATTCCTGTTCGGCAACGGTGAGGGCGATATTCCTACGCTCAGCACCATCGCGCAGAATTTCATCGACGAAAATGTTGACCTGATCATCGCGGTCAGCACGCCGGGGATGCAAGCGGCGTACGCTGCCACCATCGATCTCGAAGGTCCGCCCGTGATCTTCAACGTGGTGACTGATCCGTTCCTCGCGGGTGTGGGTCAGGCAAGCTGCATCAAGCCAGCGTGGGTCACCGGATCGCAGGCGCTCGCGCCTTACGCCGACACCGTGCCGCTGATCCTCGAACTCGTGCCGGATGCCCAGAGCGTCGGTTACATCTACAACACGTCCGAGGCGAACTCGGTCGCCAACACCGAGATCATCACCCCGTTGATCGCGGAACTCGGCTTGACGATGGAAGTGCAAACCGTCGCAAACTCGGCGGAAGTCGTGACAGCAGCGCAAGCGCTGGTGTCGCGCGGCGTGGATGTGTTCTACGTGGCGACCGACTCGACGGTGGTCGCGGGCTTGGAAGGCTTGATCGGCGTCGCCAATGAGAACGAAATCGCCGTGATCGCCAGCGATCCTTCGAGCGCGGCGCGCGGCGCGGTGCTGGCGCAAGGCTTGGACTACATGCAGGAAGGGCGCGACGCCGGACGCATCGCGGTGGCGTATCTGCGCGGCGAGATCGACATCGCAGCGACGGGCTACAGC
>JBGSRB010000003.1:0-15008 GCA_041737735.1 Anaerolineae bacterium
ACCAGCTTCAGTGAAATTTACGTGCGTTCAGTTGTGAAGCGACGTTCTCAGTTCGCCATCATGCGGGCGTGAATTTCGTCGATGCTCGCCTGAATCAGCTCAAAGGCGTCGGCGCGGGCGTCAGCAGGCGCTTCGCCGCCCTGCGTCACAGCCGCGATCGCGTCGCCCATGGGACCCCAGAACGCGCCCAGTTCTTCGCGGTTCGGGAAGGGCGTGCCAAGCTCAAACTGCGTGGCAAACACTTGCAGATTCGGGTTTTCGACTTCGACTGCCGCGTTCACGGGCAGCAAACCACCCAGTTCAGCAGCGATGGTCTGACCTTCGACGCTGGTCACATATTCGCCCCACGCGAGGAACGCATCGAGACGCGCGCCTTCGAGGTTGGCGTTACCGAAGAAGCCTTCCGACTGCGCGAACAGCGCCGGAATTGCGCCGTTATCCAGCGCGGGCATGGTGGTCACACCAAGATCGTCGCCCAGATCGCTTTCAAACTGCGCCAGATTCCAGATGCCGTCGTAAACCATCGCCACGGTTCCCTGTTGGAAGCCGGGGTTGGGTGACGCACCATCGACCAGCACGCCGCTGTCCGGGTCGAGGCTCAGCGCGTACATATCGGCATGTAATTGCAGGTAAGCGTCCATCGCGGCGGCGCCATCGGTGCCATCCACGAACGCGGCGTTACCGTCTTCGTCCATCAACGCGCCACCCAGCGAGAACAGGAAGCCCGCGCTGTGGAAGAAGCCGTTCTGGAACGACAAACCGGTGATGCCATCCTGCGCCAGTTCTTCCGAAATTTCCAGCACTTCCGCCCACGTTTCCGGGGCATCCGGCACTAAGGCACGGTTGTAGAACAGCGTCAGCGTTTTGGCGCTGAAGGGAACACCATAAATCGCCTCGTTGAACGTGAACGTTCCCCAAGCGGTTTCAGTCGCTTGCGCGCGCAGTTCATCATCGACGACGGCGGTCAGGTCAGCGATCAAACCCGCGTTCGCCCACGGACCCACGCTGTCGTTTGCCCAGATCACCATGTCGGGACCTTCGCCCGAACCCGCCGCAGCGATGAAGCTGTCTTGCAGCGTGCCGCTGGGGTTGAACACTTGGTCAACAGTGACGCCGGGGTTGGCATCTTGGAAGCCTTCGATCAACGCCAGCAGCGCATCGCCTTCGGCGTCTTGCTTGGCGTGCCACAGCACCAGCGTGACCGAGTCCTGCGCGCCAATTCCCAACACGGGAATCATCAGCGCCAGCAGAGCGATAATCAGCACTAGCTTACGGCTAACATTTTTCATCTTGTTGTTGCTCCTTATAATTTTGAAGATTGTGACTCTTGTGAAGTTTTCGCCGCACGTGGTCAGTAAGCACGCACGGTTTCAAGCCCTAATCATACTGATTCTCATCAATTTCTCAAGCGATGAGCAGGGAAAAACGGCGCATCCTGTGCAATTTGCCGAATCAGCGGATGAGATTATTGGGGGGATAGTGCTTGCAGGGGCGACTCAGTGAGCCGCCCCTGCATTGATGGGTGATGCGTGCCTAGTTCGGCTGATCCTGACTGGCGATGTACGCGATCAAGTCGGCTAGGTCTTGATAGGTCAGGCGGTCGCCGTAATTTTGCAGCATCACGCCCGACGGATAGCCTTCAACGACATAGGCATTCGGGTGAATGATGCTTTCGACCAGATATTCTTCGGCGGTGTAATCGGCAAACTGCGCTTCTTGCAGGCGCACTTCGTTGACGCGCGTCCATGTGCCTTCGGTCGGCGGAGCGACCGCTGCGTTCATGTGGCAACCGGAACACGCCAGCGCACCGTTATATAACATCTGTCCATTTTGGGGATCGCCCGTGAACTCGACCAAGCCCGCCAGAATTTCAGCATTGGGCGTTTCCGAACCTACGAACGACGCGCCGCCGCCCGCTGCGTCTAGCATGTCTTCTAATTGCGCCACATACACCGGATCGGCTGGCACTTTGGCGAACTGCTGCACCGCGTTCAGGTCGTCAACCGTCCACGCATCGCCGCGATCCCAATTGAGGATGTAGTTGGTCAGGTCTTCCAGTTCGTCGGCGCGCAGCGGTCCCTGGGCGGTTTGTCCCCACGCGACCATTTGCGCTCCGTAATACGAGCCGCTCGCCGGACGCCCATGCACCAGCGTCGTATAGATGAAGCTGCGTAAGCTGCCCGTCCAGTCCACCTGCCCCAGACGAGTTGGCTCTACCGGGTCATATTCAGCAGTAATGGCGGGACCCATCTGCGCGAAAATCGCTTCGCGCTCGGTCGCAATTTCCGCCAAGCGCGCATCAATTTCCGCCGCGCGTTCTTCAGTGGTCGCAGCGTTCGCCAGTTCCGCGTTCAACACCAGCGTTTCGGTGTCCAGTTCGCCCACGAAGCTGTAGCCGAACAGATGCGGCGAGTTGAGACCGGGCGCGCGCCCGGTCTGTCCCAAACCATCGACACCGTGACACGTCGCGCAGTTGGCGACATACAGCGACGCGCCGCGCTCGATGCTGCGTGCCAGAAATTGCCGATCAAACGCTGCCATACGCCCGCCCTCATTGATGGCAACCCAACCGGTGACCACCATGATGGCGAGAAACGCCACCGTTCCCACGAGAATGCGGTGTTCCATGCGTTCGACGAGAAGCCGTTGTAAATTGAAGTTCACAGCCCTATGCTCCCGGCGCAGGGAAGTACTGCGCGTTTTCATGAATGTACATATAGCCACCGCTGACGCGGCGAATCGGCTGCCCGTTGTCGTCCAGCACCAAGATCGGGTTACCGTCCGCGTCCAGCACGGGCAAACCACCTTCAAGCTCAATCGTATCCCACGTGATGACCACATCGACACGCTTCAAGCCCGGCTGCTGCTCGGTGACGATGATCGCACCCCACCCGTTGAGCAGCTCATTGCTGTTCACTTCGATCTCGTGGTGGAATTCTTCCAGCACATGATAGAAGTCACCGTTATCGCTCGTCGCCGGACGGAAGTTGAGCGCGCTCAAGGGCAGATGTTGGGTCACATCCAGCCAGTTGAGCAGCGGCTGACCTTCAACATCGATGGCACCGCTGTCGATTTCCTCAGTAAAGGCATTGACGACACTCAAGTATTCGCCGGAATTTTCCGCGTCAAATTGCCTTGTGGTATACATGCCCGGCGTCAATTGCGCGTATGGCACCGAGCGCAAAATGCCGACATGGTTATGCGCTGGCTCCATCGTCATATGGTGAATGATGTCCACGTCCGCGCTGTTGATCACGCCGAACTCAGCCAAGCCCATGTAGCTCAACACCACCAGCGCCGACAGCAAGATCATCGCCACCGACATGGCAAAGCGGCGGTGCGCCCAACGGCGGCTCTTGGTCACGTCGATATAAGGAACCACCAGCAGGAACACGATTACCACAGTCGGGAACACGATGCCCCACAGCACTTTATCGCCCAGCTTCAGCGCGCCCTGAATCCACAGGAAATACCACGGCGCGGTTGTTCCCAACGGCGTGATCTGCGGGTCGGCGTGGCTTTCCAGCGGCGCGTGATAGAACCACGTACACAGCACCACGAGGATCAGCGTGGTCACGGCGATCCACATGATTTCGCTGGTCAGAATGTCGGGAATGAAGTACACGCGCTTATCCAGCGGCACGCGCTTGGCGGTGTCTTCACCGATTTTTTCTTCCACCGGGGGCAGCGAGTGACCATGCACCACGACTTTGTAATAATGCACGCCCAAGAACACGAACAGCAGCGCGGGCAGCAGCAGCACATGCGCCAGATAGAAGCGCAGCAAGCCGTTCGCGCCGAGTTCAGGTCCACCGCGCACCAGCAGGTTGAGATTCGTACCAACCACTTCCGGCGGCGCGGCTTCCACCATCGACGCGCCAATCGTCACCGCCCACAGCGATAACTGATCCCACGGCAGCAGATAACCCGTGAAGCTCAGCAAGCCGGTCAGCACCAGCAGCAGCACGCCCGTGAACCACGTGAACTCGCGCGGCTTCTTATAGCTGGCGGTGAAGAATGTTCGCAGCATGTGTAAAAAGACGATCAGCACCATCGCCTCAGCGCCCAAACGATGCAGGTCGCGCACGAACTGACCCATCGGCACATTGCTCAACATATCGATCATGTTGGCGTAGGCAATATCCGGCGAGGGCGTGTACCAGATCATCAAGAAAATGCCGGTGATCGTCTCAAAAAAGACAAAATAGGTGGAAAGCCAACCCAAACGAAATTCGGGATACAGCCCCGTCACCGATTTATGAAAATAACTGGGGCGCATGTGCAACCAGAAGCCGTCAGCGTGGGGCTGCAAGCGCGGGTTGGGCTTACGACTGGGCGCGTCACCGCGCAGCGCCTCGCGGAGGTCTTGCACATTCATGCCCGCGGTGGCGCGCTCGACCACTTCATTGACGCCCTCGAATAGAGCGCGCTTCAGTCCTTTTTCCTTAACATCGTCAAGAAAAGAAGGAAATGGGAGTACCGACATGCACTAATCTCCTATAAAACTCGCATCACGAGTCTATGCTGCCACGCTTTACGTGCCGCGGATCAAGTCGCCTGTGTCCACGCGAATCGCCGTCACCAAACGTCCATCCAGCGGAATAGGTCCGCCCGCGGCGTCCGTGGTGGCTTGCGTGCCATCAGCAAACTCCAACGTCACCCGGAAGCGATCCATGCCGCGCGGGGCGGGTCCTTCAATATAAGCGCCATTTAACTCGAATTTCGAGCCATGACACGGGCATTCAAATCGGAAATTGGTTTCCGACCATTTGGGCAAACAGCCGAGATGCGTACACACGCCATACAGCGCCAACACACCCTGCGGCGCGGATGCCAGATGAAAACGACCTTCCGGCACGTTAGCGGGTGCGGTGGCGGGCAGCGGCAGGCGGTCGGGTGCTAAACTGAACACCCCGCCGAACGTGCCTTCCGCGAAGCGCGGCAGCGCGAACCAGATCAAGCCCGCCGTGCTTTGCCCCAACAACAGCGCAATCGAAGCGCCCCAAATATAGTATAAGAACTCGCGGCGGTTGGGCGCGGCAACCTGCACTTCAGGTTGTGCCGCGGCGCGCGACTGCGCCGCAACTTGCGCTTTGCTTTCTCCAGCGGTAATGCTCGCCATTTCGTGACATCCTCCTCAATGGCTGCGGGCGTGAAACCTAACGCTAGCCGTGCGTTTGACCGCCAAAGTATAGCACACGACGGTGCGCCCCGACAGCGATCGACTAACAATGATTTTGTGCTTTGATGCGTCTTTGTAAAATGTATCACAAACACATGGGGGAGTCAAAAATCTAGTCAGGCAGCGCGGATGTTCCCGCCGCCGCCAGCAGATCATCGCGCGTGGTGATCCAGCGCATGACGCCGATCCACTCGACCAACGACGGACTCGCATCGCGCAGCGTCGCCACGGCGGGCCCAATCGGATCGCGCCCACCTTCACCCGGCGCGCCGCTTTGATAGCCGCCGTAAAATGCGAAAAATGCCTGATTAAGCCGCCGCATTCCGTAGCCGTTGGCGACGAACAGCGCGCGCCGTTCCTCCATGTAGGCTTCGGCGTCGTCGATCCGCCCTTGCGCCAGCAGATCATCGACGGTGATGCGCGTCTCGTTCATTTCGCGTCCGTAATCAAACGCATCGGGATCGACGGGCTGCGGATCAATGGGCTGCGATGGCGCGGGCGCACCCGGCTGATCGGGCGGCGCGAGTTCGGGATAGTAGCGGCGCAGCACCAGCGGCGTGATCGCCTTGCCGAACAGGTTCGCCGTCGTCTCGTTGATGATGCGCGTTTCGCCCGCAAAATCGTAATTCAGCCCCAAGGGGAAGAAGAACAAATAATGATGCAGCCATTCATGGGCGAACACTTCGACCGCATACGGAATCGAAGTCGTCTCCAAGATCATCGCCGGATACAGCGCGATGCCGCCCAACGGCACGATCAGCGACGACACATCGAACTGCTCATCGATCTGCGCTTCGAGCGCCTCTTTGTCCTCAATCGGCAGCTCGTACAGGTTGATCGAGATGTCGAAGCGAATCTGATCGCGCGGCGACACGATCAGCAGGTTCGGCACGCGCGTAAAGCGCATGGCGATGGGCGGGAACAACTGACCACCGGGCAAGCCAAAGCCCTCATCGATCAACACCGCCGCGACTTGTCCCTCTAGGATCGCCTCTGCCAGCGTTTGCCGCGCCGCCAGATCAGCGCGCAGGGCGTCGCGTTCCGCGCGTAGATCGGCGGTCGCTGTGTCGGGATCGGGTGTATTCGGGTCGATGTAGACGCGCTCGATCTCGCCTTCCAAGCGGCGCGCCGCCGCCAGATCGCGCATGTATGCCCGCACGATGTCCGAGCGCGCGGCTTCATCCATGAATGGCGCGGTTCCATAGAGGAACTCGTGCAGCTTCGCCGCCAGCGCGCCCGCTTCCCAACCGAGATAATCGAACTGCGCGTCTTTGACCACCAGCGCGACCGCCGTCCACTGATCGCCCAGCGGCACGCTCGAATAGCGCAGGATGATCAGCAGCACGCCAATGCGGATCGTCCACGCGATCACGCGCCGCACACCGATGAAGATACGCGCCAGCGTTGCGATCACCGTCACACGCCGGGGTAATCGAGCAGCATCACTTCGAGCGCCAAGCGCACATTGGCGTTGGTGTTCAGCAGATTAAGCAACGCGCGCGTGGCGCGTAATGCGCTCAACGCACCGTCAGCGCCGACGCGCTCAGCCAAGCGGCTTAACCGTTCCGCGCGATCGGCGTTGGTCGGCGGGAAATCGCCATACGCCAGCAGCAGCACATCGCGCCAGTAGACCTGCCACAGATCGAGCAGCGTGATCAGTGCCGCTTTATCGCGCGCGAGATCATTCGCGTGGGCGAAACGCACGGATCGATCCGCCGTGATCAACGTTTCGAGCAGATCGAGCGCGGCGGATCGCTGTTCGAGCATGTCGTCTTGCGCCAGCGCGCGGATCGCCCAACCGAGCCGCCCACCGCTGAGGCGCGCCAACAGCGCCGCCTGATCCGTCTCAACGTTGAACTGTTCGCGCAAAATCTGCGCCGTCTGTGGGATCGCCAGCGGGCGCAAATGCAGCACTTGGCTGCGACTCGTGATCGTCGGCAGAATGTTTTCCGGCGCGCGCGCCAGCAGCATCAAGATCGCGTGGGCGGGGGGTTCTTCGAGGGTTTTGAGCAGCGCATCCTGCGCGCGCGGCTGCGCGGCGTCGAAATCGGGGAAGATGGCGACGCGATATTTCGCCTCATACGGCTTGAGCGCCAGCTTGTGCATCACGCCGCGCACTTCTTCGATCTTCAGCGCGGTGGTGTCGCTTTCGCGTTCAGCGGTGATCAGATCGGGATGATTGCCGCTGACAATGCGCTGATAACAGCCTTCAGGCGCGTTCGTCCCGCAGATCAAGCGCGCCGCCAGCCAGCGCGCCAGCGTGTGCTTGCCCACCGACTCGACGCCGATGAACAAAAACGCCTGCCGCAAGCGTCCGTGCGCGATGCCGCGTTCAAGCTGCGTCACCGCCCATTCGTGACCGAAAACCTGCCCGTTCATCACTAATGCGTCAGCACGCGCGCATGTTCGGTTGACCAGAACACCATCAACTTCTGGCTGATGTTGTACATGGATTGATAACCGCTGCCGAAGTTCTGAATCCGCACGACCAGTTCCGTTTTGCGCCCGATCTGCACGATGTAGCGCGTATCCGTGCCGATGTAATTGGCAAATGTGACGATGCCCGGCACAAATGTTTTGCGTTCCGCCAATTCCATGACGGCGCGCACTTCCGCCGTGCGCACTTGATCGCCCGGTGCGTTTTCCCCGATCAGCAGCGTGATCTTTTCCGGTCGAATGGCAACCGTGACCTGTTCGCCCACTTTCGTAGCATTTTGCGGGTCGAGCGTCGCGTCGATGATCGTCGCGTCGTCGATCTGCACGCGCGCGTTGTCGCCATCACACGTGACCAACGTCCCGCTGATGAAGTTGGTTTCCCCGATGAAATCGGCGACGAAGCGCGAAGTTGGCTTCTCGTAAATTTCTTCAGGTCTGCCCACTTGCAGCACCTTACCGCCATCCATCACGGCGATGCGGTCGCACATGGTCAGCGCTTCTTCCTGATCATGCGTGACGTAGACAAACGTGATGCCCAGGTCGCTTTGCATCGACATGAGTTCGTACTGCATGGCTTTCCGCAGCTTGAGGTCGAGCGCGCCCAACGGTTCATCGAGCAGCAGCACCGCCGGACGCTTAACCAGCGCGCGCGCCAACGCCACACGCTGCTGTTGTCCGCCGGAAAGCTGGCGCGGTTTGCGGTCGAACTGGGTCAGGCGCACCATCGTCAGCGCTTCTTCGGCGCGTTTGCGCGCGTCGGTGCGGTTGACGCCTTCCATCTGCAAGCCGAACATCACATTTTGCAGCACGGTCATGTGCGGGAACAGCGCGTAATCCTGAAACACCGTGTTGACCGGACGATGAAACGGCGGCACATTCTGCACCGGCACGCCGCGCAGCAGAATGTCGCCGCTGGTCGGGTCTTCAAACCCCGCGATCATCCGCAGCGTGGTGGTTTTGCCACAGCCCGAGGGCCCCAGCAGCGCGAAAAACTCGCCCTCTTGAATCGTGAGCGAGATGTCGTCCACCGCGCGCACGGGCGCTTCACTGGTGCGCGACGGAAACTCTTTAACGACCTTGCGAATCTCAATGCCGACTTGTGCCATGTTCACCCTCGAAGGCTTGGGTTCGGTTGCGTGATGGGCAGGTGCGCGGGGCGATCAACAAGCTGATCGCCCCACGCGGTAACGTGAGCGCGTTTAGCGCCCCAACAAAATCTTGATTTCGTCCCAAGCGTCGTTGTAGAACTGCTCGGCGTCGGGCAGGTCAGCGATGAAGAACAAACGCTCGCTGGTTTCATCCGTCGGGTAAATGCCGGGGTTACTCAGCAGTTCCTCATCGATCAAGCCCAGATCAATCGCGGCTTGGTTGGGCGAGCCATACGCCGTGTAGTTGCTGATGTCAGCGCCCACTTGCGCGTCCAGAATGTAATCCATGAAGGCGTGCGCCAGCAGCGGATTGGGCGCGCCTGTCGGGATCGCCAGATTATCCACCCACACAACCGTGCCTTCTTCGGGGATGACGTAGACGAAATTCCCGCCCGTTTCATCGATCACCTGGAAGATGTCGCCGCTGTATTCCACGGTCAGATGCACTTCGCCGCGTTCGAGCAGCGCTTGACCGTCATCCTGCGCGATGGCGACGACGTTCCCACCATTTTCGATCATGAAGTCGCGCGCTTCCGCGATTTCGTCGGGATTTTCGCTGTTCGGGTCATAACCCAGTTGATTCAGCGCGACGCCCATCATGGCGCGCAGGTCTTCCAACCACGCGACGGGCCCGTCATATTCAAACACCTGCTGCCACGTTGTGATCTCTTCGCCCACGAGATCGGCGTTGTAGCCGATGCCAATCGTCCCCCACTGATACGGGATGCTGTACTGATTGCCGGGGTCGTGAGGCCCATCGAGCAGGTCTTCATCCAGATTGGCGAAGTTGGGAATCTGCGTCAAATCGAGCGGCTGGATCAAGTCTTCCGCGATCATGATCGAGATCACGTAGTCGGTCGGCACGATGATGTCATAGCCGGGGTTGCCGCCGCGCAGACGCGCCAGCACCGCTTCGTTGCTCTCGAACACGTCATAGACCACCGACACATCGCAGGCGGCTTCAAAATTGGCGATGGTGTCTTCCGCGACATAGGTTGACCAGTTATACACGTTCAGCGTTTGCCCCGCGAACCCTTCAGGACACACCCACGCTTCGAGTTCCGCATCTTGCGCGGCGACGGGCAGCGCGATCACCAGTAAACACAACAGCACAAACCATTTACGCATCGTTATTTCCTCTTGTCTCGATCAAGGTAAAGATAGAGTGACGCTACATGCAGTTATAGCGAATGTTGCCGCAAAAATAAACGTCCGTTGCGCCTAAACTTCACCCCACTTCATAGGGGGCTTCTGCCCTAGCTAAGTGATCTGACCCGCTGCGCGCAGGGACTTAAGCGTGGCATCCGCCCAGTGGCGCACGCTGGCGTAAAAGTTCTCAACGCCCGCCTGAACCACATCGCCCGTGTGCATTGTCCAGTCAACAGGTTGTGTATAAACGCCGTGTGCGGCGGACGTCCCTTTGATTTTGTACGTGCGCTGATCGGCAGTGAATCCCGCCCGGATGCGTTCGCGCATGGCGTGCGGGTGAATGTCCTGCTCGACAAATTCAACCAGCATCGTCAGCGCGTCGCGCAAGGCTTCGGGCGAATACAGTTGCGGGTGTTGCAGGTAATACACCAGCACGGTTAAGTGATGCACGTCATACAATTGATGATCCAATTCCCACGCCAACAACACATGGAAATGATCCTCACAGGTTTGGTCATCCGTCCATGCCGCCCCGCATGAGGGGCAGCGCGTGGCTGTGGTCATGGTTCCACCCTCCGCCAGCGGGATCAACGGGTCGCGCTGCGCCCTTGCAGCGCCATCGAAATGCCGATCAGCACAGTTGACGCCAGCAGAATCAGCGTCGAGATCGCGTTGATCTCCGGCGTCACCGTCAGCTTAAGCAAGCCGTAGACGAACACGGGCAGCGTGGTGGTGCCGGGTCCTGAATTGAAGAACGTGATCACGAAATCGTCGAGCGATAACGTGAACGCCAGCAGCGCGCCCGCGATCACGCCCGGCAGGATCAGCGGAAAGGTCACGCGCCAGAACGTGCGCCACTCGTTCGCGCCTAAATCGCGCGCCGCTTCTTCCAAACGCGGATTCATATCGGCAAGGCGGGCGCGCACCACAATCGCCACATACGACACGTTGAACACCACATGCCCGATGATGATCGTGCCGAAGCCGGGCTGCGGACGTGAGCCGGTCACGCCGCCGATGAAGTCGAACACCACGCTGAAGAACAGCAGCAGCGAGATCGCCTGCGTGATCTCAGGGATGACGACGGGCAGAAACAGCATCGCATCGACCACGCGCTTGCCGGGGTAATTCCCGCGCGCCAGACTCAGCGCGACCATCGTGCCAAGCACAGTGGCGATCAGTGTGGCGGCGAACGCGACGATCAAGCTATTACCCAACGAGTTGATCATCAGCGCGGTTGAGAAGCGTGCTTCCGCGCCCACCACGTCGTTAAAAATGTTGAGATACCACTGGGTGGTAAAGCCGCGCCACTGCGACACCGAGCGCGCATCGTTAAACGAGAAGATCACCAGCAGCAGGATCGGCGCCCACAGGAAGAAGTAGGCGAACACGGGCTGCACCAGCAAGCCGATCTTGCCGAAGCGCCGCACGGCTAAGTCCGTCCGCATCTTATTCCGGTTGATCGTCACCGTGTTGACGCGGCGCGGTGTCAGGGTGGTTTGTGCCATGTTAGCGCTCCCTTCCCATCCGCAGATAGAAGAACAAGCCGATCATGACGATGCCCATCAACACCACCGAGATCGCTGATCCTAAGGGCCAGTTGCCCGTACCGCGAAACTGCCCTTGAATCAGGTTGCCGATCATCAAGCCTTGCGTGCCGCCGAGCAAGTCGGGCGTGACGAACGCGCCAATCGTCGGGATGAACACGAGGATCGACCCCGCGACGACGCCGGGCATGGTCAGCGGCAGCACCACGCGCAGGAACGCGCGAATATCGTTCGCGCCGAGGTCGTGCGCGGCTTCGACCAAGCGGAAATCGAAGCGCTCGACCGTGCTGTAAATCGGCAGCACCATAAACGGCAGAAAGCCATACACCAGCCCCACCAGCACCGCAAAATTGGTGTTGAGCAGTTGCAGCGGCGCTTCGATCACGCCCAGGTTGAGCAGCAAGCCGTTGATCGTGCCTTCGTTGCCCAAGATCATGCGCCAGGCGTAGGTACGCACCAGAAAGTTCGTCCAGAACGGCAGGATCACCAGAAACAGCGCGATCTGCTGCATGGCGCGGCTGCGGCGCGTGCTGATGAAGAACGCCAGCGGATAGCCGACGATCAAGCAGATGATCATCGTGATCAGCGCGATCCAGATCGAGTCCACGACCACCGGAAAGAACACATTACCAAACACGCGCTCGTAATGCGTCAGCGTCAGCGGCAGAGTCAGCGCGCTGCGTGCGCCGCGTGTAAGCAGGCTGACGCCCAGCACGATGATCAGCGGCGCGATGAAGAACACGCCTAACCAGATCAACGCCGGCAGCGCTAACAGCGCGCCGCGCGTGCGTTCGCGCGTGCTATGTGCGGCAGAACCGCTGAAGTCTAGGCTAAATGCCATCGGCGACCCCCGCTTGTTCATTTGTCAAAGACGGACAGAATAAGGGAATGCGCGCCATTATAACGAACATGTGCCGCGAATGCGAACAGGGATTTTTATGCCGTGTGCCGCTCAAGCCTACGCGCGGTTAATCGCGTATTCATCTCGCGGGCATACAATGCAAGGCATATCATTCACGCACACAAAGGGATAGGGTGAGTCATGGCAGTTTTAGTCACAGGGGCGGCGGGTTACGTCGGCAACAACACGGTGCGGCGTTTGCTCGAAGCGGGCAAGCCCGTTAAAGCGATGGTGCGCGATCTGGATAAAGCCAAGCAGCGCTTAGGCATTCTGTGGGATCAAATGGAAGTGGTCACGGGCGATGTTGAAGATCGTGACAGCCTGAAAAAAGTCATGGATGGCGCGACCGCCGTCGTGCATACCGTCGCCATTCCCATGGAGCGCGGCAGCGCCACCTATGAGGAAGTCAATTATCAAGGCACGATCAACGTCGTCGATGCGGCGGAACATGCGGGCGTGCAGCGCTTCATCAACATCAGCCAGAACGGCGCGAAGCCCGATCACTTCTCGGCGTTTTTACGCAGCAAAGGCAAAGCGCAAGCGTATGTCGCCTCGAGTAACTTGCACTGGACGGCGCTGCGTCCGTCGGTGATTTTTGGACCACAAGACGAATTTTTCAACGCCTTCGCCCGCTTGATCCGCCTGACGCCGATTGTATTCCCGCTGATCGGGGGCGGCACGGCGCTGTTTCAACCCGTGTCGGTCTACGATGTGGTTGAAGCGGTCGTGCGCTCGCTCGATGATGACGCCACCATCGGCAAGGAATTTGCGCTCGGCGGCCCCGAAGTGCTGTCGCTCGAAGAAATCGAAAAGCGCGTGCTGGCGGCGATGGACGAAAAACGCACGTTCATCAATGCGCCGGTCGGTTTGCTGCGTCCCGCCGTCGCGGTGATGCAAAGCACGCTGCCCGGTTCGCCCGTCAACACCACGCTGCTCGACCTGCTCAAAGAGCCAAACATCGTCGCGGATAACGCGCTCGTGACCTATTTCAACATGCAGCCGATCCCGTTCGCGGGCGAAAATATCGCCTATTTGAAAACCGCGACCGCCAGCAGCGCGCTCAAGCGCTTCTTCACGGGTCAAGCGGTGAATTAATCCACGTTCGCTGGGCGCAGTCTGATCTGCGCCCTCAGCAGCACCAACCCGACTCCGGCTAGTCCCCAACCGACCGCGCCGATCACCAAGCTGAGCGGCAGCCACGCGGGACGATAAGCGAACACCACCTCACTGACACCCGCCTCCACACGCACAGCGCGGAACATGACATCGGCGCGATAGAGTTCTGCGGGCGCGCCGTTGATCGTCACCGTCCAGCCGGGGTAATGCGCGTCGCTTACCACCAGATACGACGCGGCGTCGGCATCCACCGCGATGCGGATCAGCGTGTCGGTGTATTCGACGATCTGCGCTGATCCGCCCCCATTGGAAGTCAGCGCCGCGTCTACACCCGTGGACAGGATCACCGTGTGCGCCGGATCGAACGCCGGATCGCGCATGATATTCAGCGCATCTTCCGTGCCGAAGTCGTCATCGATCACGGTGATCGCGGTGTTGACCAGCCACGCGCGCGGGAAAACCGCGTTGTTGTGATACAGCTTAATATCGCTTGATAACGCGCGCGTGAACGGCGGCGGCGTGACCTGCGCGAACGTCTCGTCCGCCGTGTTGACCAGCGTCAGCGCGCGGATCGTTGCGTCAGCGTCAGCGCGCAGCGTGATCGTATCCACCAATGGATCGATGGGCGCGCGCAGCAGCGTGAAGCCGTCCAGCGTCGTGATCGACGTGAACACCGCATCATTCGCGCGCAGATCGCACGTGCCGACGCATAACACGTCGAGCGCGTCGGCGGGCAGATCATTGGGCAGCGTCAGCGAATCGGCGGCGGTCAGCGTATACACAATCCCCGTGTCGTAAAACACGCCCTCATGCACCAGATCGAACACCTTGTCGATGATCACATATTCGATGTTCGCCAAGTTCAGCCAGCGCTGATCGGGCAGGCACGCCCCGCGACACTCGTCCGCGCGCGCTAAGTTCTCACGCAGGCGTCCGTCGATGGTACGCAGTTCGCCCGCAGGCAGCATCAGCGATGTAAACGCGGTGTAATGCGCAGTGGGCAGCACGCCGCCATCGAAGCCATCGAACGACGGAATGCCCCACGCCAGCGGCAGATTGGGCGCGATCAATTCCTGCCGCTTGATGCCATCGAACGCCAGCGCGATCTGTTCGGCGGTCATGCCCAACGCGCGGTAACGCGCTTCGAGCGCCGCGCGATCCCCCGGATCGAAGAAATTCTGGCTGATGCTGATCATGCGCCCCGGCGGATCGGCGTCGGCATTGAACGCGCGCATCTGGCTGACCGTGAAGCGCTGTCCGTTGAACACATCCGGCGGCACGAGTTGATGATGCGCCAACACCTGACTCGCCGCGAACAATTCGAGCGCGGCGGCGATCACGAGCGCGACCACAGCCGAACGCGAACGCCGCGCCATCCATACGCCGATCAGCGTGACGATCAGCGCCACGCCCCACCCGATCAGCGTGATCGTCTCCGGCAGATACACGGGCGTGAGATCGGGATTCCGCAGCGTGAGCGCCGACGCCGCCGCCAACCCGCCGATCACGAGCGCGATCACGGCGTAAAT
>JBGSRB010000018.1:0-9848 GCA_041737735.1 Anaerolineae bacterium
ACAAAATCGCCCAACGGGGCGCAGGTGTTTCACCAGCAAAGCCGATCAACAGCCACCAACCGAATGCATAAACCAGCACGCCAATGATCGTCAACACCAACGCAGGCAGCATCAGCGTATCCGTGTTGTAGAACGACTCCAGATACACCCCATCGACCCACGGCACCACCGCCAGCGTGATCATCAGCGTGCTGAAGATCACCATGATGATACGCACGACGCGCGGTAGCCGCGCCAACCCAGTCAGCACTTGACGCAGCACGTTCATCAAGGGGCAGCTTCAATCGTGTTGATCATAAATGCCGACGCCCGCTCGAAATACTCGCGCATGATGCTAAGCGCGGGTTCTTCAACATCGATTTCGTCAAGCGCTGCCAGCATATGCGCCAACCAATGATCGCGCGCCGTCTGATCGATCACAAAGGGCATATGGCGCATCCTCAAGCGCGGGTGTCCCCGCTCGACGCCATACTGCGGGGGACCGCCGAAGTATTGCGACAAGAACAGGAATTGCCAGCGCTTGCCGTACTCTAGATCATCCGGGAACATCGGGCGCAGCACCGGATCGGCTTCCACGCGCGCATAGAACGCATCGACCAAGCGCAAGAACGTTGGTTCACCGCCCACCATCTCGTAAATTGTCTGACCGTCTGACTGCATGGCGACTACTTAAACTTTCTCTGGACAAACATAGGCATCACGGTACAATGATTCCTCTATGATTATACCTGTTCATCCACCGCAAGGAGCATCGAGAATGCCCGCTCTCCTCAGCCGAATTGGGATGCTCATCCTGATTGCGCTTCTGCTGTCCGCTTTGCCCGCCGCCGCCCAAGACGATGACACGCTCACCGTCGTTGGCAGCGGCATCGTCACACCCTTAATCGAAGCTCTGGCGGCAAGCGCAGACACGGCGCTGACCACCAACATCACCGGCACGAATGCCGGTTTTAGCGCGTTTTGCAATAACGACGCCGACATCATCGCTGCTGTTCGCCCCATGTCCGCTGCTGAACAAGCAGCGTGCGAAAGCGGCGGCGTGAATTTCGTCGAGCTGCTGCTGGCGCACGAGATCATCGCGGTGATCGGTCACGCGGAAAGCGAATTCGGTCAATGCTTGCCTCAATTCGCGCTCAATGCGCTGTTTGCGCCGAGTGCCACCGCCACTAACTGGCGTGACGTGTCTCCGGAAAACGACGACATCGCGCTCACGGTTTACATTCCCGCGCTTGACAGCACCACTTACGCCCTGCTCGATGCGCTGGTAGACGGCATCGGCACACGCGCCGACGCGCTCACGACTGACGCCAGCATGGTCGAAACCGTCAGCAGCACACCGGGCGCCATCGGCGTCGTGGACTTGACGGAAGCGCAAGCCGCGGGTGACGCTGTGACCATCTTCCAATTGAACACCAACGCAGCAGGCTGCACCGAACCAAGTGCCGAAACGGTCGAAGCGCGCAGCTACGACGCCGCTTATCGCTTATTCGCCTACATCAATGTTGATGCGCTAACGAGCGCTCAACCGATCTTCGGGGCGCTGTATGACGACAACGCGATTGTTGACGCGCGCGGCTTGACCGCCCTCACTGAGGATGCGCGGACTGCCGCCCAAGCCGCGCTGACGGGTGAGGAAACAGGTCGCCAATTCAGCCTTGATGTTGTCGCGTTCACCATTCCGCAAAACCTGTCGGGCGCGCTGAATATTGCGGGCGCGGCGACGGGCGCACCCTACGTTGAAGCGATCACGGGGTCGTTTGTCGAACTTTATCCCACTGTGACCGTCACCTTTAACCCCGATGGCGAACCCGCCAGCATCCGCCGCTTCTGCAATGGCGAAGTCGAGCTGATCACCAGCGTAACGGGTTTGAACGACGAGCAGAGCGAAAACTGCACTGCCAACAACGTCACACCGATCACGGTGCCATTGGGCAGTGAAGCTATGGTTTTGATCGCAAACGAAGCCAGTGAGTATCTGACCTGCGTCACCACCGAGACACTCGGCACGGTCTGGGGTGCTTCGGCTGAACCATTCACGACTTGGGATCAGGTTAACGCCGAGTTCCCAGAACAGGACATCATCCTGTTCGCGCCCACCATCGGCAGTCCTACCCTTGATGCGCTGGTGCTGACGACAGCGGGCGCGGGCGCGATCAGTCGTGCCGATCTTGAACAGAACGATGATCCGTTGTTCCGCGCTGCCGCCACCGCGAATGTTGAAGGCGCGCTGGCGCTGCTGACGTGGAGCGAGTATCAAGCGGTGGTCAGCGCCGGACAAGAACGCCTGCAAGTTGTCGAAATTGATGCAGGCGCAGGCTGTGTTGCGCCCACGCTCGACACCATCAGCGACGGCACCTATCCGCTGGCGCGGCAGGTCAACCTGCTGGTGAATGAAGTCGCGCTCGGTCGCAGCGAAGTGCAGTCGTTGGTGTGGTTCATGTTCAGCGATGAGAATTATCCGCTGTTTGCGGCAACGGGCTTGATCAGCACACCGTTCGCGGCGCTGCCTGAACTGCGCGCGGAACTCGAAAGCACGTTCGCCAGCGCCGCCGAAGCTGCCGCCGCTGCGGTCTTGGCTGAAGTCACCGCTGAGTCCACGCCGGAAGCGGAAACGACTGACGAGCCTGAAGCCACCCAAGACGCTACTCCCGAAGCTACTGCGGAAGCTACGCCCGAAACTGAAGGCTAAGCACGCTGCAATAGGATCGTAAGGGCTTGGGAAGCCAGCCAAGCTCTTACGATCTATCCATCCTCAAACCGATCCCCGCCCTGTTTGTGGTATACTCCGCGCCATACCTTTTCCCCGATGCAGCCATCGGGCAAGCGGCGCATTGCGCCTAGACTACGGAGTCTCCACCTATGCGCGGCGAATTGGTAGCCATCGATCTCGAAACCACCGGGCTTGACGTTAACGCAGATGAAATCATTGAGATCGGCGCGGTGCGCGTGCGCGATGGCGTGGTCATCGATGAGTTTTCGAC
Organism: Anaerolineae bacterium; assembly: GCA_041737735.1. Taxonomy (GTDB): domain Bacteria; phylum Chloroflexota; class Anaerolineae; order Aggregatilineales; family Phototrophicaceae; genus Flexifilum. Next base: position 2,982 of record JBGSRB010000018.1, read on the forward strand.
GCTCGTCAACCCGGGACGCTCACTACCGAGCTTGATCACCCATCTAACGGGCATTCGTTCCGATGATCTGCTCAACGCGCCATCGATCAAAGCGGTGCTGCCGCTGCTGTCAGCCTTCGTCGGCAACTCACCGTGGATGGCGCACAACATCAGCTTCGACGCCTCGTTTCTCAACAAACAAGGGGCGCTACTCAACAATACGCGCATCGACACTTACGAACTGGCGGCGTTCTTACTGCCCCGCGCTGAGCGTTACAACCTAACCAGCCTGACCAGCCTGTACAACTTCAGCATCGAGTCGGCGCACCGCGCGCTCTATGACGCGCGTGCCACCGCGCACGTCTATCAGAACCTGTGGGAAAAACTGCTGGCGCTGCCCATCGCCACCCTGCGCGAAATCGTCGAGTTGGCGCGCGACCTGCCCACATGGGATGCCCTGCCTGTGCTGCGCGCCGCGCTGGATGAACGCCAAAACGAACCCGATCACGCGCCGACGCTGCCGTTCACGCCCTACAGCGGACACGATCAACCGCTGCGCCCGCGCGACGAAATGACTCTAATCACGCCCGACGCGATCACCACGCGATTGGATGAAGACAGCGCGCTGGCGGCTGCCCTGCCCGCGTTCGAGCAGCGTCCACAGCAGATCACGATGGCGCAGCGCGTGACCGAAGCTTTTAATCGAAGCGAACACGTCATGATCGAAGCTGGCACGGGTACGGGCAAATCGATTGCCTATTTAATTCCGGCGGCGCGTTGGGCGCAGGAAAACGGTCAGCGTGTCGTCATCTCGACCAACACGATCAACCTGCAAGATCAACTGCTCAAACACGACATCCCGCTAGTGCGCGCCGCGCTTGATCAACCCTTTAACGCCGCCGTGATGAAAGGACGCAGCAATTATTTGTGTCCGCGCCGTTTGGAGAGTCTGCGCCGCCGGAAACCAACCAGCATTGATGAACTGCGCACACTGGCAAAAATCTTGGTCTGGCTGAACGAAAGCCAAACGGGGGATCGCGGTGAAATTTCGCTGCGCGGACCCGAAGAAAATCTGACGTGGCAGCGCCTCAGCGCTGAGGATGAAGGCTGCACGTTTGATCATTGCGCTGGTTCGATGGCGGGTGCGTGTCCGTATTTCAAGGCGCACAAAGCTGCCGAAGCCGCGCACGTCGTGATCGTCAATCACGCGCTGCTGGTCAGCGATGCGATCAGCGAGACGCGCGTCATCCCTGATTACCGCTATCTGATCATTGATGAAGCGCATCATCTTGAGGACGCCACCACCAACGGGATGAGCTTTCGCATCGACGCCGATACGCTGCGTCGTCGTCGCGCTGATCTCGGCACACCCCAGCGCGGCTTACTCGGCGGATTGCTCACCAGCGCCAGTGCCCACGCGCCTGAAAAGACCGTCGGACGCCTACGCGACTACGCGACGATGATCAGCGACGCCGCCGATGCGATGGAAATTCAGGTTGGGCGCTTGTTCAACAGCTTGCGTGCGCTGGTGCAGGACATGAACATCACGCGCGGCGATTATCTCGCGCAGGTGCGGATCACCGAGCAGGTGCGGGCGCGTCCGGCATTTAACAACGTCAGCGCGGCATGGCATGATCTTCAGCCCTTCTTTGAAGGCGTGGCGGATGCGCTTAATTATCTCGCTGTCGGCGTGGGCAAGCTGGAAAAGCACAATCTGCCCGATTATGCTGACCTGCTCAATGGGGTGGAAGCCGCCGCCCGCTACTGGAATGAGGTTCGCGCGCAGCTCACCCGTTTCACGGTTGACCCCGATGCTAATACTGTTTACTGGCTGAGCGTTGGGCAGGATTCCAGTTATTTCGTCCTGCAAAGCGCGCCCCTGCACATCGGTAGCCTGATCGATCAGCACCTCTGGTCAGCCAAAAATGCGGTCGTCATGACCAGTGCCACGCTGCAAACCAATGGCGGCTTTGACTATATCCGTGAGCGCCTGCACGCCGATCAGGTCGAGACGGTCGAAGTCGGTTCGCCCTTCGATTATCGCCGTTCGACCCTGCTTTACCTGCCCAACGACATCCCCGATCCTAAAGAACGCAACGCCTATCAAGCTGCTGTCGAACAAGGGATCATCGAACTGGCGGCGGCGCTCAACGGTCGCGTGATGGCGCTGTTCACCAGTTACACGCATCTGCGGCAAACCGCACAGGCGATCACGCCGCGCTTAGCGTTAGGCAACATCACGGTCTACGATCAGAGTGATGGCAGCAGCCGTCAAGCGCTGCTCGATGGCTTCAAAACCAGTGAGCGTGCGGTGCTGCTCGGCACGCGCAGCTTTTGGGAAGGCGTGGACATCCCCGGCGAGTCGCTCAGCGCATTGGTGATCGCGCGCCTGCCCTTCGCCGTGCCGACCGATCCGGTTTTCGCCGCCCGTTCCGACACCTACAGCGACAGCTTCAATCAATACACTCTACCCGATGCGATCCTGCGCTTTCGTCAGGGCTTCGGGCGCTTGATCCGCACGAACACGGATCGCGGCATCGTGGTGGTATTCGATGCGCGTGTGATCACCAAAAGCTATGGCACAACTTTCATCTCGGCGTTGCCCGATTGCACCGTGCAGAGGGGCGCATTGAGCGAACTGCCACAGCGCGCGCAGCAGTGGTTAGCCACGCCGTGATATGCTACTATCGGCACACAGCCCATTGATTCGGATTGACGATGCGAACACCCGCCGGCAGTGAGTGCCGCTTTTACTATCAAGATTTTCATCGCGGGCGCAATTTGCAAGAGTGCCGCAATATCAAGGCGAATCCGGCATCGCTGGCGTGGCAGCCAAGTGACTGCGCCCGCTGCCCGGTGCCATCGATCCTTAACGCCAACAGCAGCCCTGATCTTGAGTTGACCGTCACGGTCAAAACACACTTATTGGGGCTGCGACGGCGCGTTGAAGTCAGCGCGTTTTGCATCCGCCATCAAATTCCGATTGAAAATCCCTATGTTGGCTGTCCGCTTGACGCCCAAGAACGCAACGGGCTAGATATTTTCCGTGCCGCGCTCGATAGCGATGATCCTGACGATAATTCATGATCCAACCCGACGCCGCCTTTCGCCTGCTGCTTGTGCAGACCGAACCGAACTCGATTGCGTCGTTCGGCGCTGGTTTCGTCACGCAAACTTGCGCTGCTGATCTCGCCAGTGTTCATCCGCTGTTGACCGAATTTCAGCCCCACGCCGTGGTCGCGCGTGCCGATGATCAGGTTGCGGCGCTGTTTCGGGTTGTGCGCGCCAATGCCGGAACGATGTCACCGTTGTGCATCGCGCTGGCGGATACGCCCTTAGTCGATTTTCCGGCTGATGCCGTGCTTCCCGCTGATCCGATCTGGTGTGCGGCACTGCTGCGCGACCTCCTCATGACCCGCGAACGGCAGCGCTTGCTCGACACCCGCGATTACGACGCCTTTGATGTCGTCAAAACCGCACTCGTTCGCAACATCTCGCACGAACTGCGAACCCCGCTGCTGCATATTAAATCGGCAGTGGCGATGCTGGCTGAAGACGCTGATCGCGGTGAAACGCTGGTCAATTACGCCATGCAAGCCACCGCCCGTTTAGAAGCCGCCGTCAAAAATATTATGCAGCTTGCCGAAAGTCTCGATCTCGACGTGCAGCCCGCGACGCTTGGCGATTCGGTGGCGCAAGCCCTGCGCGAGGTTCGGCGCACGTGGGTGCATCGTGATCATGCTGAGCGCATCAGCATTCAACTGCCACCCGATCTGCCCTTGGTGCTGGTGGATAAGCAGGCGATCAGCATCGTACTTCAACTTTTGATCGATAACGCGCTTAAATTCAGTCGGGGTCAGATCGAAGTCCACGCCACCACTGAAGCGCGGGGCGTGCGCGTCAGTGTGCGCGATCACGGGATCGGCATTCCACCTGAAAAGCTCGACCTGATCTTTACGCCTTTTTTTCAAATCGATCAACGCGATGCGCGCCGTTTTAACGGCATGGGCATCGGTTTAGCCATCGTCCGCCTCATTTTAATTCGCCATCGCACCAGCATTGCTGTTAAGAGTGTGGTCGATGAAGGCAGTGACTTCTCATTCATACTGCCGCGTTTCGAGCCAGAACCCGTCGAGCGCACACCTATATAAGCATTCGTGAAGAACTTCACGAGAATTACCCATAATTTCGTTGACACACATGATCATTTTCAGTAGAATCAATTCATAAGTTTCAATTTGTTCTGAATTTAGCAAAGCCCACGCCTACTCAATGATAGGAATGCCGCATGACCTTAAACGGCTCACCCAAGTCGTACACCATCACCGCCGAGACTGATCACCTGCTGGAGATTGGGCTGCGCGCGGTTGAAACGCGAATGCTGGCGGTGGTCGATAGCAGCGTCACGGTCTTGCGCGACGCCAGCCAGCACATCCTTGAGGCGGGCGGCAAGCGGGTGCGTCCGCGCCTCGTGATTCTGGCGTATCTCGCCAGCGGCGGGGCTGATCCGACCGCTGTTGCCGATGTCGCCGCCGCCGTCGAACTGGTGCATACCGCCAGCGTCGTGCATGACGACATCAATGATCATGGCGTGCTGCGTCGTGGTCGTCCGTCGGTGAATGCGAAATGGGGACGCACCTTCGCGCTCCTCACGGGGGACTTCCTGTTCACCAAAGTGTATGAACTGATGTCACCTTACAAAGACCTCAACATCGATCTGGCTGAAGCCACCGTCGCGCTGGTTGAGGGCGAAACCTTACAAGCCAGCGCCGTCAAAGAGAAGAACTTCACGCGCGCGGTCTATACCCAGATCATCGCGCTCAAAACGGCGGCGCTGTTCCGCGCAGCGGGCAAACTGGGCGGAAAACTCGCGGACGCGACCGACAGACAAGCGGAAGCACTCGGTAATTTTGGCTTTAACATCGGCATCGCCTTCCAGATCATCGACGATGTGCTTGACCTGATCGGCGACGAGCAGCAGATCGGCAAAACCGCCGGACTCGACGTTGAACAAGGACGTGGATTCGCCGCTGCCGATGTCGAAGACGCCGCAACTGTTGATGTGATGAACACGATCAAGGCGAAGATGCTCAAAGGCGATTCGCTGGAAGACACCATCGACAAAGCCCGCCAGCAGGCGCGTCAATTCATCGACATGGCGATCAACGAACTCGACGCCCTGCCTGAGAGCGACGCAAAAGACGGCTTAATCGACCTCGCGCACATGGTCATCGACCGCGTGTATTAGATCATCATCCCCCAAGCGCTAAAATCCGTTACAATCCGGCGTGGCTGAAAAGCTGCGTCGGATTGTTCGTTTTACGCAACTGGAAGGATCTCTCCGTAATCAAAGTCGCCAGTATTGAGCAGATTCGCCAGATCGAAGCCGCCGCCGATGCTGCGGGTTATTCTTATGATGCCATGATGCAAACTGCGGGCAGCGCGCTCGCCCGCCGCGTGATCGCGCACATTCAGCGCTTGCCCGATCCCAACGCAGCGCGTATCACTTTTTTGATTGGCGCGGGCAACAATGGCGGCGATGGCTTGGTCGCTGCGCGCATCGTCACGGAAACCACGTCTGCGCTGGTGCGTGTCTATCTGCATAAACGGCGCGACGACCCACTTTTTCAGGCAGCACAGGCAGCGGGTTTATTCAGCGCCAACGCCGAAGATGATCAGCGCTATCGTGTGCTGACCAATCTGATCGCCAGCGCACACATCATCGTTGATGCGCTGTTCGGCATCGGCGCACGCCCGCCTTTGCGCCCCGATGCTGCTAAATTGCTGCGAAACGTCAAACAAGCACTCGATCTGCGCGACGACCCGCCCAGTGATCGCACGCACAATCCACTGGAACTTACCCCACAGCAGGCGCGCCCGATCATTGTCGCGGTAGATTGCCCCAGCGGACTCGATTGCGACACCGGTGCGGTTGATCCGCACACACTCACCTCTGACGAAACCGTGACCTTCATTGCTGCCAAGTCGGGATTATTCACGTTTCCCGGCGCGGCGTATGTCGGCGAACTCATCATCGCGCCGCTGGACATCCCGCCGACGACTGAACCACTCAGCAGCATCAACGCGACGCTGATCGATGCCGACAGCATGCGCGATCTGCTGCCGCCCCGCCCTGTCGATGGTCACAAAGGCACCTTCGGCACCGCGCTGGTGGTCGCGGGTTCGCGGGAATATATCGGCGCAGTCGGTTTAACCGCGCAAGGCGCTTACCGCGCGGGCGCGGGTTATGTCCGCGTGCTGACGCCACATATCGTCGCTACTGCGCTGGCGGCGCACATGCTCGAAGTCACTTGGACGCCGCTTGAAGCTGATACGCTCACACCCAACGCGCTGCCAACCATCCGCCAAGCCGCAGCTAACGCCGCCGCTTTGATCGTCGGTCCCGGCTTGGGCGCGTCGACTGAAACGCGCGCGTTCGTGGATAGCTTGCTGTCAGGCGACAACTTACCTCCGCTGATTATCGACGCCGACGGCTTGAATCATCTAGCGACGCTCGATCACTGGTGGGATCGGCTGCCACCCGACACGATCCTCACGCCGCATCCGGGTGAAATGGCGCGCCTTGCCGGGATCACGACTGACGCCGTGCAAGCGGATCGCTGGCGCGTCGCTTCCGAGTCGGCGCGCGCATGGAATGCGATTGTCGTCTTAAAAGGAGCGCATACGCTGATCGGGCATCCTGACGGGCGCATCGGCGTGCTTCCGGTGAAAACATCGGCGTTAGCGAAGGCGGGAACGGGGGATGTCTTGGCAGGCATCATCGGGGGCTTACGCGCGCAAGGGGCAAGCGCATTTGATGCAGCGACAGCGGGGGCATGGCTCCATGCCAGCGCGGGTTTGATCGCCGCCGCGCGCAGGGGCAGCCCG
>JBGSRB010000034.1:0-2748 GCA_041737735.1 Anaerolineae bacterium
GCGTGCATCTATGCCCACCCACGCCGCGATCAGCGATCCATCGGGCAGGGGGGCAAGCGCAGGTGCGGCGGTTTGCGGCGCGCGTGTGATCGTGATCGGCGTGGTGGTGATCAGCGTGAACGCGATCAACAGTGCCGTGATCCAAGCAGGCATCAAACGTCGAAGGTTTCCGCAAAGACGACACCACTATAGCGAATGTCGCGCGTGGCATAAAACGCGATCAGCGCGACGACATAGCGCGCGGCGGCTTCGCTCAGGTTGGTGAGGACGAGTTCCTCTTTGCCAAAGTAGACGCCGACATGATAGCGTTCCCCGCCGAACACCAGATGCTTGACCAGCCACCCCGACGGATTGTTACTGCGCGCGGCTTCTGCCACTTCGACTTCATCGATCAAGCCCCATTCGACTTGCTCACCGTCGATGTTGAGTTCATACCGGTTGACGTCAAAGTGTTTATCGAGTGTTTTGAGATCGTCGGCGCTCAGATCAGCTTTGCTCGGTGCGGATGTGAGTCGTTTAAGGTACAACATTGCGAGTGTCCTTATTGATTTTGTCGTCAGTATAGATCGAAAATCCGTGCGTTGAAAGCGCCGCGATCCGCTTGCCGCGCGGTGGTACAATCAACTGCGAAATCGAACACCACACCCGTAAGGAATGAACATGACTCGCATCATCGTAACCAATGACGACGGCGTTCACGCGCCGGGTATTTTGGCGTTAGCGCAGGCACTGCGCGAACTGGGTGACGTTGAAGTGATCGCACCCACGTTTAATCAAAGTTCCGGCGGACACAAAAAGACGCTGCGCCAAGATATTCTCGTCGAGCGGGTGACCCTGCTCGACGACACGCCCGCGATCTCGGTGGGCGGCAGCCCGGCGGATTGCATCGCGCTGGCGGCGCTCGGTTTGACGACGTGGCCCCCGCGCATCGTCGTCAGCGGGATCAACAACGGCGCGAATATGGGGCAAGACATCACCTACAGCGGAACCGTGACGGCGGCGCTCGAAGCCGCGATCAATGGCGTGCCAGCGTTGGCGGTGTCGCTCGATGATCGCAACGGTAACACCATTGAACATTACCGCGAAGCCGGGCGCGTCGCTGTGATCGTCGCGCGTGCCATTCTCGAACGTGGCTTGCCCGAACTCACCGTGCTGAATCTCAACATTCCTAGCCCGACGGTGGTCGAGCGCGTCAAAGGGATTCGCCTGACGCGGCAGGGCATCCGCATTTATCAGGATGAACTCGAAATCGACGAGCCACACTATCGCATCGCAGGTGAAGAACCATCGGGCATGGTGGATGAAGTCGGCACGGATTTATGGGCGGTCGATCAGGGGTACGCCAGCCTGACGCCGATTCATCTCGACTTGACCGCGCACCGCTTCCTCGCGGATTTAAGCGCGTGGGACATCACACTTTAGGTCATGAGGCGCTTATGACGGTGCAAACGCATAAAATCAACGGACGCGTGCTGCCTTCCCCAACTGATTGGGCGGCGCTGTTCGGCGCGGATCGTCCGCTGATTTTGGAGATCGGCTTCGGGCGCGGCGATTTTCTGCGTCATCTGGCGCGCACGCAGCCCGATCACAACATTCTCGGCATCGAAATCTCGAATCGCTGTTTGAGCAAAGCCGAAAGCCTGATCGCGCGCGAGCAGATCGCCAACATCCGTGTAATTCACGCGACGGGGGAAATGGCGCTGCATCACCTGATCGCGCCGGAGTCGCTGCGCGCGGTGTACATCAACTTTCCCGATCCGTGGTTCAAAACGGGGCATCATCATCGGCGCTTGATGCAGCGCGATACGCTCGATGTGATCGTCAGCCGTTTGCAGATCGGTGGTGAATTGCATCTGGCAACCGACATTTTCGCTTACGCCGAAATGAGCGCTGAATTACTCGCCGCCACGCCCACACTGGATAATCTCAACCCGTCGGCGTGGATCAACCAGCAGCCCGACCGCATCATCACCAAGTATGAAGCCAACGCCCGCGACGCTGGACGCGCTTGTTATTATTTCAGCTATCGGCGTAATCAAACCGCCGCGCCGCCCGTCCCCATCATGGAGGAACGCCCGATGCCGCATATAGTGTTCGCCAGCCCGTTGAGCATGGATCAGCTTGCGGATGCTTTCCGCGAGATGCAGCTGTCGCACGGTGACACGCATCTGCACATCACCGGCGTGTATCGCAGTCGCGGCGCGCTGCTGTTTGAGACGCACATCGCTGAGCCAACGATCAATCAGCGCGTCGGCATTATGTTGTATGCACGGCATAACGCGACCCCACCTGATACTTACGAATACACGTTGCAGTTGGGCAATATTGGCGCGCCTCGTCCAACCGACGGCATTCATGCGGCGGTGCGTCTGCTGGCAGACTGGATGCTCGGCTTGCATCCGGCGTCGGCGGTGGTGAAAGCGAAGGTCGCCTTATGAACGCCGATCTCCATATCGACGCGGATCGCGTTCTCGGTTGGTTGCAAGCCATGATCGGCATTGACTCGGTTAACCCGACGTTGGCGGAAGGCGGCGACGGTGAGCGCGCGTTGGCGGAATGGCTGGCGCAGACGTGTCGTGATCTCGGCTTTGCTGTTGAGATGCAAGCAACAGCGCCGGGGCGCCCTAACGTGATCGCCACGCAGCGCGGATCGGGCGGCGGGCGCAGCCTGCTGCTGACGGGTCACACTGACACGGTGAGCGCTGATGGCATGAAGATCGATCCGTTTGCCGCGCGCTATGATGCCGC
>JBGSRB010000081.1:0-1846 GCA_041737735.1 Anaerolineae bacterium
CTGCGCCACCTGATTCAAGCCGGTGGGCGCAAGACGCACGCTCGTCACCTGCCCGACGACTAAATCCGACGGAAAGTTGCCCCCCAAGCCGGATGTGATCACGAGATCGCCTTCGCGCACCGGCGAATCCAGCGGGATTAAATCCATGAGCAGCGCGCCCGATGGCTGCCCGATCACCGTGCCTTGCACGCGCGTGCTTTGCAAGCGCGCGCTGACCGCGCTGCTGGTTTCGTTGATCAGCATGACGCGCGCGGCGTTCGCCGTCACCTGAAGCACGCGCCCGACCAAGCCCTGCGCGGTGACGACAGGCATCCCGACCTGCACGCCGCTGCGCGATCCACGGTTGATGGTGATCGTGCGCAGCAGGCTGGTTTGATCGACGGCGATCACTTCGCCCGTCACAAATTCCTGATTTTGGGCGGCGGTGGTGTAATCGAGCAGCCCGGCAAGCCGTCGATAGTCGCTTTCGATCTCGCGCAGATCGACCAATTCCGCTTGATAAAGCGCTAGCGCTGTTTCGAGATCAGCGACGCGCCCCTGCATGGTCTGCATGTCGGAAAAGCGCCCCAGATTATCGTTGATGACCAAGCCGAAGCGGTTGAACACGCTGCTAACGGCGTTGAGAGGGGCAGCGGCGGCATCTTCAATCGGGGCAAGCACACCCAGGCGACTGGCAGCGATCAAGGCGACGATCAGCGCCAGCGTGGTGACGAAATAGACAGTGCGATTGGCGCGAATGCCGCGCCGCATGGTTGGCGTGCGATTATACATATAACCCTACCTCCAACACCGATTATAGCAGATGGTCAGTGGTGGAGGTGAAGCCATGTGCGGGCGCAATTGTCGCTTGAGGAACGGTGGAGTATCATCTGAGCCTTTCGGCACAGGTAAATTGCTCATGAACTCACCCATTCCCTTAAATCAGATCACTCGGCTGGCGGCGGCGGATGATAATGTCGCCATCAGCACGCGCACCCTGCCCGCTGGCACCGCGATCGCCACGAGTGCGGGCGTTTTCACGCTGGCGCATACCGTGCTGGAAGCGCACCGCATCGCCGTGCGCCCGATCGCAGCGGGTGAACAGCTTTTGTCGTGGGGACAGCCGTTCGGCACGGCGATCACGCCGATCCGCGTGGGTGATGGCATCGTCAATGCCGCCATGCTAACCGAACTGCGCCTCCGTCAGCTTGATTTTACCCTGCCCGATGCGCCTAATTTCAGCGATGATATTCCGCCCTATGAGTTTGACGCGCACCGCTTCACGCCCGCGCCACTGCTTGAGTCCAGCGCCGCCGATCTCAGCTTCATGGGTTATGTGCGCCCTGAATCGCGCGGAGTCGGTACGCGCAACCTGATCGTGCTGCTCGGCACATCATCGTTGACGGGGGCATTCGTGCGCGCGCTGGAAACGCGCTTGGAAGCGCTGGCGCACGCCTATCCCAACATCGATGGCATCGTCGCGGTTGCCCACACGGAAGGCGGCGGCGCGCAACCGAATAACCGCGATCTGCTGCTGCGGACACTGGCGGGCTTCATGGTGCATCCGAATGTCGGTGCGGTGCTGGCGGTCGATCAGGGCATGGAAGCGGTCACGAACGCGCACCTGCACGCTTATCTGCGCGCGCATGAGTATCCGCTGGATGCCACGCCACACAACTTTTTTACGCTCAAGGGTGGTTTTGCCGCCAGTTTAGATCGCGCTGAGCAGATCGTGCGCGCGTGGCTGCCCACCGTCGCCGCGTTTGAGCGCCAGCGCGTTTCCGCCCGCCACTTAAAGATCGCGCTGCAATGCGGCGGATCGGACGCGTTCTCCGGCATCAGCGGGAATCCGCTGGCGGCGCAGGTG
>JBGSRB010000136.1:0-6485 GCA_041737735.1 Anaerolineae bacterium
CACCTGCCAGCCCGCGCCGTGCGCGTTCAACGTTAACCCCGTGTGATCCACCGCGCCATAACGGATGATCACATCCGGCGGCGCATCGGGTGTTGGCGCCACACCTAAATCCAATGCTGAATGAAAGCCTAAGCCATAGGCACGATAACAATAAACCAAGCGCTTGCCTCTCCGCTGACGAATCGCTCATCATGATAGTGGCAAAGCCACGCCCGCACAATTCCACATCATGCTTGACACACGTCACGATTTTCTTTACGCTTATATTGGTTGCGGCGTGACCCTCTAACGATCATCCCCAACCTTTATCAACCGTAGCGAAAGGCGTCCCATGCGTAACAGCGGCATTTCCCGATAACAACTTCGGATTCCCGCTGCGCGCACTCAGGGCGTTTCCCGCCTCTTTTTCACGTTAACCTATAACTGCGCCGCTGTTGGGGCGATCCGACGGCGGCGTTTTGATTCCCAGACGCCGCCGACTATTCGTTTGCTTGGCTTTCGTCCTTCACGATGACTACGCAGAGGCGGCTTATGTCTACGCTTATCGCTTTACACAACATCAGCAAAACCTATGATCACACGCCTATTCTCAGCGCGATCAGCTTCAGCCTCACAGCGGGTGATCGCGTCGGCTTGGTCGGCGCGAACGGCGCAGGGAAATCAACCCTGCTCAAAATCATCGCGGGTGAACTCGCCCCTGACGGCGGCGATCTGCGTTTGAGCGCCACCACCCAGATCGGCTATCTGCCCCAGATCATGCGCGATCAAGGCGGGCGCACAGTCAGCACACTGCTGTATGATTCAGCGGCGGGTTTACGCGCGCTTGAAGCCGAACTGCGCGCGCTCGAACAGCAGATGACCAGCGCACAGGGCGACGAACTGACCGCTGTGCTGGACGCTTACGGCGCAGCAACCGAAACTTTCGAGCGACGCGGCGGCTACGAGATCGACACGCGCATCGATCAAGTGTTGGCGGGCTTACAACTCACGCATCTCGATCCCGCGCGCGCCTTCGAGTCGCTGTCCGGCGGCGAAAAAGCCCGCGTCGGCTTGGCGGCGCTGCTGCTCAGCACACCCGATCTGCTGCTGCTTGACGAGCCGACCAATCATCTCGACTTCGCCAGCCTGTCATGGCTCGCCAGTTATCTCGCTTCTTATCGCGGCGCGGCGCTGATCGCTTCACACGACCGTCACCTGCTCGATCACACGGTCAACGCCATTATCGAGGTCGACGAGTTCACCCGCCAGATCAAGCGTTATGTCGGAGACTACACGCACTATCATGCCGCCCGTCAGCGTGAGCGCGCTCGTTGGCAAACTGATTACCTCGCTCAGCAAGACGAGATCAAAGCACTGCGCCGCGCCATCAAAGACACCGCCCACCGCAACAACAACTATCGCGCGCACACCGACAACGACAAGTTCATTCGCAATGACAAAATCGCTACTCATGACTCCACCGTGGCGCGGCGCATCACCGCCGCCGAAGCCCAACTCGCGCGCATCTTGGATCACCCCATCCCCAAGCCGCCGCAGCCCTTGCGCTTTAATTCCACCTTCGACGCCGACGCGCTGCATGGTCGCCTCGTAATCACCGCCAGCGATGTGAGCAAGCACTACGGCGACCGCGCCATCCTCGACCGGATCAGCTTCGCCATCGACGCCCGCGCACGCATCGCCCTTGTGAGTGAAAACGGCGCGGGCAAATCAACGCTGCTGCGCTTGCTCGTCGGCATCGAACCCCCCGACGACGGCACGATCATGATCAGTCCGTCGGTCAAAATTGGCTATCTTGATCAAGAGCAGCGCGATCTCGACCCTGATCTCACGCTGTTCGCCGCTTACCGCGCCAGCTTGGATGACGAGGATCAGCCGCTTAAAGCCCGCGTGCTCGAATTGGGCTTATTCCGCTATACCGATCTCGATCTGCGTGTCGGCGCGCTCAGCATCGGACAACGCCGCAAGCTCCAGCTTGCCCGCCTGATCGCCGCGCGCGCCAACCTGCTCATACTCGATGAGCCAACCAACCATGTCAGCTTCGACGTGTTAGAAGCCTTCGAGTCCGCCCTGCGCGATTTTCCCGGCGCGGTGATCGCCGCCACCCATGATCGCCGCTTTATCGACACCTTCGGCGGGGATGTGTGGCTACTCCACAACGGATCGCTCACTCTCGACGGTCACGCGGCGTATGTGAACGTTGCGCCCTAACGCACAAGGGGCGACTCACCCAGTCGCCCTTACTCACCGACGCGCACCAGCACTTCAGCCAGCGGCTTTTTGGTGATAATCGGTACGTGGGCATCGTCCGCCGGATACCCCACCGGAATCAGCACATACGGACGCTCATTCGCCGGACGCTTGAGAATCTGACTCAGAAACCCCATCGGACTCGGCGTATGCGTCAGCGTCGCTAAGCCCGCTACATGCAAACTCGCCAGCAGCAGCCCCACCGCGATCCCGACCGATTCTTCGCTGTAATAATGCTTGACCTTGACCTCAGCCCTGCTAATCGGATCGATCTTCACCCCGTAAGCCTGCCGAAACACCACGATCAGATAGGGCGCGACTTCCAGATGGGGCTTATGCCAGTCCGTGCCAAGATGCGCCAGCGCGTCCAGCCATTCCTGACTCATTCGATGTTCGTAACTTTCGCGTTCTTCCGCTTCCGCCGCTGCCCGAATCTGCTGCTTGATTGCAGGCTCGCTGATTACGACAAACGTCCACGGCTGCTGATTCGCCCCTGAAGGCGCGCTCGCTGCCGTCACAATCGCATTTTCGATCAGTTCAAACGGCACAGGCGCACTTGAAAAATCGCGCACCGTGCGCCGCTGCCGCATCCGCGCTAAAAATTCGCGTGAATGCTCGATTTGTTCTTCCGGAGTCCGCCGTTCAAATGCTAAACGCTGCTGGTGTGCGCTCATGTCGTCATCCCCCCGATCACCCATCACCGGTTAGCATAACTTATCGAGCATCCGCGCGCACTCAGCGCAGACAAAACCCTATATGACCCCTCTTGACAACCTTAAAACCCATGTTATAGTGTTGATCGTAAGCACTTCTCAATCAGGAGGCAGCATTATGACACAATTTGCTCAAGCCCTTGTCACCCGCGTGGATGCGCCTGCACACGCCTGATTGCGTTCTGATCCTGATCCACCTGCACCACCCGATCACAACGCCTAACCAAGCGCTCATTGGCGTATTCGCGCAGCTCACCCTTGTTGTTCAGCAACAAGGACGGGCGGCGTGCGTTTGCTGATTCGCATGATGGCGTTGGTCACACGACCACCCCCGCTTATGCAGCACAACCCACACCTCTCGCTCACCCGATTCCGTGCGCTTCGATCATCTAAAGCGCTCACAACTGCTTAAATCTGCCTGTAAGAGGTGTTCTCACCATGTCTTTTAATCGTCATACCGACGATCACGATGAATTGTACGAAGCGTTGTTCGACCCGATGCAGCACGACCGTCAGGCGCGGCGCGCGCGCAAACCGAAACTAAAGCATAAGCCCAAGAAGTCGCCCGCGCAGATCGTCACCGAGATCGCCGATCCCGCCGGACTCGAAAACGGCTTCACCACCACCTACCAGCCCGGTCGCTTTGAGGAAGGTTGGCTGCTCGAATCGCTGCGAACCTTCTATGATCGCAGCTTGATCACCGATGTGCTGGCGGTCGTCAAAGGCGGCAAAGAGGCGTCAGTCTATCGCTGTGAAGCGCATCCCGCCCTCGACGTGCCTTACGCGGCGGCGAAAGTCTATCGCCCGCGCATGTTACGCAACCTGCGTAACGACAAACTCTATCGTGAGGGGCGCGCGATCATCAACAGTGATGGCAATGAAATCGGCAAAAATGAGCGGCGCACCATGCGTGCCATCGATGCCAAGTCCGACTTTGGCGCGCTGCTGCTGCACACCTCATGGTTGATGCACGAGTTCATCACGCTGCAAAAGCTGCACGCGGCGGGCGTCAGTGTGCCTAAACCACTCGCGGCGGGTGATAACGCCATCCTCATGGAATTTATCGGGGATGCCTACCAGCCCGCACCGCCGCTTAACAGCGTGCCGCTGGATCGTGACGAAGCCGAGTCGCTGTTTGATCTCGTCATGCACAACATCGATCTCATGCTGCAACACAACATCGTGCATGGCGATCTCTCCGCCTACAACATCCTCTATTGGGAAGGCGCGATCACCATCATCGATCTGCCGCAGGTCGTCGATCCGCACCGCAACGATCAAGCGCGTGTGATTTTGGAGCGCGACATCCAGCGCGTGTGTGATTACTTCGCCGCGCAAGGTGTCCAGCGCGACGCCAGCAAGATCGCGCGTCGCCTCTGGAAGCGCTACTTTGAACTGCCCGCTGAGTATCGCAAGGCTGATCTCTCGCGCTTTGATCCCGAGCAGGAATGACACCACGCTATCATCGGTGTAGGGGCTGAGCTATGTCTCCGCCCTTACACGGGAATGCTTCCCTTAATTTTACTGCTTTACAAAAAACACATTTCCTCGTATCGTTTAAGTACGTTTAATTCTTCGCTCATTATAAAACCGTGAGGTGTTAGCAAGACAATGGCAAATCGCAGTCAAGAAGAAAATATTGACCTTTTGTTGGGCGCGCTTCGGCTGGCTGGCGAGCGTGGATTATCCATTGATCAAGCGAAAGATATTTTATTTCGGGGCGATACCAAAGCTGGCACGCGCACCAAAAAATTACTCGAGCGCCTGAAGTCGCGCGGCGCGGTCAAGTCGCAGCTTGGAACAGTCGGCATGGTGTTCATCATCAATCCCGGTCACTGATCGCGCTTGGGAACACTGTTCATCGTCGCCACGCCCATTGGCAACTTAGAAGATATTTCCGCGCGCGCGCTTGACGTGCTGCGTGCTGTTCCGCTGATCGCGGCGGAAGACACGCGCCACTCACGCAAGCTGCTCAACCATTACGCCATCACCACGCGGCTGACCAGTTATCACGAACACAACGAACGTTCGAAAAGCGCGTCCCTGCTTGATCTGCTGGCAGGCGGGGACATCGCGCTCATCACCGACGCCGGAACGCCCGGCATCAGCGATCCGGGGCATGTCGTCATCCGCGCCGCGCTCGATGCCGGTTATCACATCGCGGTTGTTCCGGGCGCGAGTGCCATCCCCACCGCGTTAGCGGCGTCAGGGTTACCCGCCCACGCCTATCGTTTTCTTGGCTTCCCGCCGCGCAAAGAAGGACAAATCCGCGCCTTATTCGCCGCCCACAACGCGCAACCCGAAACACTCGTGCTGTACGAAAGCCCGAATCGCCTGCTCAAAACACTGACGCTTGCCCAAGCCGAACTTGGTGATCGCTCAGCCTGCGTCGCGCTCGAAATCACCAAATTCTTTGAGGAATTCACGCGCGGATCGCTCAGTCATATTCACGCCCACTACAACCGCGAACCGATTCGCGGCGAAGTCACACTCATGATCGCGGGCGCTTCGTGATCAAATACGCCAGTTCGTTGTCGAAGTCGAAACGCTGCGCCGTCCAGCCTGTGCCATCGATCATCTGCCCGAACTGCGCGTCGTAATGCGCGCGCATCCCTTTATCGCCGCCGCCTAAACTGCGCGTCGGATACGACACCAGCACATGCGCCGCGTCGATCTGCCGCAGCAGGCGCGCGCCCACGCCTTTATCGACCTGCTCCAAACACGGGATCGCCTTAATCACCAGCGCCAGATCAACCGCCTGCGTCGGCGCATCCGTGATCACATCGCGCGCATATGCCGCCCCGCGTGCGCCCAGCAACGGGATCGCCGCGCTCAAAAAGTCCATCATATCCGTGTAAATGTCGTAAGCGTGATACTCCACGTCATCCGCCAGCGGCATATACGGGATCGCCAGCGGATTCAACCCGCACGCCACATCGATCACCGTGCGCGCAGGCGGGATCGCCGCTAACGTTTCGCGGTAAAACCGTTCGATGAGCGGCAAGCGTTCGCGCGTCGATGCGTGCATCAGCATGAGTTGACGCGGCGCGTCAGCGTCAGCCTTGAGCGTTTCCAGCATCGCCGCATAATCCGGCGTCGTCGCCAGATACACACCCGCCACCTGATGCAGCTTGTTCTTCGTCGCCTTGATCGCCTCTTTCGCCCGCTTATGCTTGGTCACTTCGCCCGCCGCGATCCGCCGGATCAGATCAGGCGTGATGCGCGCATATTTGCTGCTTGCCAGCACCGCCGCCACCACGTCATCAAGCGCCGCTTGCGCCGCATCACCCATGCACCACCTCACCAAGTCGCGCCATCAACTGCGTCATAAAGCGCACATTGTGAATCGTCGCCAGTCGATAATACGTCGCGTCCTCCAGCGCGAACAGATGATGCAGATACGCCACCGAATAACGCGCGCACGTCAGGCAGTCGCAGTATTCCGAGATCGGCGCGTTGGTCTTGACGTGCTTTTTGTCCTCCAGATACAAAAACTTGAACCACTTATCCGCATCCGTCAGCGCC
>JBGSRB010000022.1:0-4304 GCA_041737735.1 Anaerolineae bacterium
TCCCCTGTGCGCCGCCGGTGACCATCGCCGCGCGTCCGTTCAGACGAAAGCGATCCAGAATCGGCTTGGCGCTCAGCACCGGATCATTGGAAGTAGGGTTAGTCATGGGTGATGTCTCCTTATATAGATGAGTCGTGATCTAGATGAGTCGTTCGGTCTAAGTATGAAGGTTGCTCATGATTTAACATCATCGGGGTGCGGGGAACAACTAAAATGCGGAGCATCATGTGGGCAGGGACGCAAGCTAGGCAGCATGATCAACACGGCGTGCGTGATCGTGTGCTGGCGGCATCGCGGGCGTCGGCAAGCGCCAGCAAACCGCGCGCGGCGGTTTCGTCGGTGATCAGCGTGTTCAAGTATCCCCCGCGAATCGCGCCGTAGATCGCTTCGACTTTAGCAGCGCCGCCCGCCAGCGCCAACGCCAGCGGTTTAGCGCGCAGCGCTTCGATCTCGATGGCAATTGAACGCTCGCTGATCTCAGGTGAACATGCCGCCCCGTCGATGTCGTAAGCGTGACCGATGATCTCGCCCACTGCCCCGCGCTGGCGGATCGTTTCGAGCAGGTCTTTACCGAAGAAGCCTTGACGATAGGGGGTTGAGTGTTCGCTGGTGAAGCCGATGCCCAACACGGCGATGTTGGCGCGCCGACCGAGATCGATCACGGCGGCGATGTTCGAGTCGCGCATCAGCGACGCCTTGATCTTGAAGTCATCGACGAAGCGCGGCGCGGGCAGCAGCACCGTTTTGGCGTTGAGTGTGCGCCCGATCAGCATCACCGAGAGATCGATATTGGGATTCATGTGATCATGGGGGGCAGTTCCGCTCAAGCTGACGACGGTCACATTATGGGTGTGCGTGGGTTCGAGATGCAGCGCCAGTTGATAGATCGTCGTGCTGCCCGATGAAAAACCGAGAATATCCCCCACTGCCACGCGCGACTTAAGGTAAGATGCGCCCGCTTCACCAAGCGCGGCTTTGATCGACTCGTCACTGTCATCAATTGGCGACACGACGATGACATCCGCTAAGCCGAAGCGATCCTCAAGTTCGAGTTCGAGCGCGCCGATGTAGGCGAAAGGCTGCTGAATTTCGACTTTGACGATGCCGATTTCGCTGGCGCGTTGTAAGAGGCGTCCAACGGTTTGGCGCGACACACCCACGCGCGCGGCAATCTCGGACTGCACCAACTGCTGTTTGTAATAAAGCGTCGCCACCCGCACCAACAGGCGAATATCGTCGTTCACAAATAAAGCGCTTTTTCGACTCGTGCAATAATTAAAAACTCACTGCGACGACACTTGCTCACAACCTGAGCAAATGCCTAGCTTGAATGTAACGTTTTTTCACTTGACTGTCAAGTTAGGTTGCAGCCGTCACGCTAATCCGTTTTCGCCAATTGCTTGACACGCCGTGCGAGACGCGCTACCCTTTTTGTGCAAGCGGAAATTGGCATCAACACACACGGACATTCAAGCACATGCAGCAGTATTTCGGCACGAACGGCATGATGATGACTACCCTCCATACACGTATGCAGGGGTGCTTGCGCTTGCCGTAAAACCGGAAATAAACCGGATGAGGTGATACAAAGCGTGTGGGCAACCCCCACACGCTTTTTTTGTGCATTTTGGGCGGACGAACAACACATTTTTCACGGAGAAGGCGCGATTATGGCTGGCATTATCACGATGAAGTTCGGCGGCACATCAGTCGGCAGTCCGGAAGCGATCAGCGGCGTGGTCAACATTATTCGCAGTGAAATGGCGAACGGTTCGCGCTTGATCGTCGTCGTGTCGGCGATGTCGGGCGTCACCGACGCGCTGATCGGCTCGGTCAAGGATGCGGCGGTGGGCAATAAATGGGGCTATCGCTCGACCTCGCAGAAAATTCGCGACCGCCATTATGAAGTGATCAACCTGCTGACCGCGCCCGGCAAGGATCGCCAAGCCGTGATCGCGGAAGTGGATCGCTTGGTGGCGCAGCACATCGAGTTGTGTGACGCCGTGAACACGCTCGGTGAAGCGACCAAGCGCATCACCGACTCGGTGATCGCGTTTGGCGAAAAGTTGAGCAGCCGCGTGATCGCCGCCGCGCTGCGCCACGAAGGGATCAACGCCAAGCAGTTCGACGCGACGCAGTTCATCCGCACCGATGAAAATTTCGGCAGCGCCGCCCCCGATTGGGACGAAACCGAGCAGCGCATCCGCACCAAGCTGCTGCCGCATGTGCAAGCGGGCGTCGTCCCGGTGATCACGGGCTTCATTGGCGCGACCGCCAGCGGTGAAGTGACCACGCTGGGGCGCGGCGGCAGCGATTACAGTGGCGCGATCTTCGCGGCATATTCCGACAGCGACGAATTGATCATCTGGACGGACGTAGACGGCGTGATGACGACCGATCCACGCATTGATCCGCGCGCGCGCGTGCTGCCCAATGTGTCGTATACCGAAGTGGGCGAACTAGCATTTTACGGCGCGAAAGTGCTGCATCCCAAAACAGTGCAGCCGATCCTCAATCGCGGGCTGCCGCTGCGCGTGCGCAATACGTTCAATCCCAACCACCCCGGCACGTTGGTCAGTATGCAAGCCGCGCCCACCAACACGGTGATCAAAGCCGTGACCAGCATCCGCAGTGTGAGCCTGATCACGGTGGCGGGCAAAGGCATGATGGGCGTTCCGGGCATTGCCGGACGCACCTTCTTAGCCGCCGCCAGCGCAGGCGCGAATCTGGTCATGATCTCGCAGGCATCGAGCGAGCAAAGCTTTTGTTTCGTGCTGATGGATGATCAGGTTTACAGCGCCAAACGCGCGATTGAGGATGAACTGAACAAAGAGATCGCGCGTAAGGATGTCGATGAGGTCGAAGTCCTGACCTCCGTCGCGGTCGTGACGGTCGTTGGCGCGGGGATGCGCGGCACGCCGGGCGTTGCCGGTCGCGTGTTCTCGACAATGGGTGCGGCGAGCATCAACGTGATCGCCATCGCACAGGGCGCGTCGGAGTGCAGCATCTCGTTTGTGATCGATGAGGAACAGTTGCAACATGCCGTGGTGTCGCTGCACGATCTGGCGTTGGAAAGCGTGCCAGTGGGGTAAATAAAAAAGCGGGGGATAGGCGAACCCATCCTCCGCTTTCGCGTTAATTCACAAAAGCCAGATTACATCGGGGGCAGCAGCACCGCATCGATGACGTGGATGATACCGTTGGTGGCGTGAACATCCGCCGCGATCACGGTCGCTTCGTTGACGAACACGCTGCCGTCAACAACGCTCAGCGTAACGGTCGTGCCGTTCAGCGCGGTTGCGACATCCACACCCATATCACCAGCCACCGCAATCACGGTTTCGGCGCCGAAGTGACCGGGGACAACATGGTAAGCCAGCACGCTGGTCAGCAGCGCGGTGTCCGCCAGCAGTTCTTCAGCGGTCAAGCCGAGCGCTTCCAGTGCCGCCGCAAATGCAGCGTCGGTCGGGGCGAACACAGTGTAGGGACCCGCACCCGTCAGTTCCGCCAGAATCACGGGGTCAGCCGCTTGCACCGCCGCCAACAGCACGGTGAATTCCGGGGCATCGCTGCCAGCCGAAGCAATCACGACTTCCGCGATATTGCTTTCGGGCGCTTCCATCATCATGTCTTCTTCTTCCATCATGTCGTCGCCGCCCATTTCGGGAACCAGCACGGCATCGATGACGTGAACAACACCATTCGACGCGATAATGTCAGCCGCAACGACGGTCGAGTCGTTGACCATCACGCCCATATCGCTGACCGAAATCGCCAGCGCAGTTTCGTACAGGCTTGTGCCGAGCAGCGCGCTGTCGAGTTCAACAATGCTGGTCGAGTCAAACGAACCGGGGACAACATGGTAAGCCAGCACCGTATTCAGCAGTTCGGTGTTTGCCAGCAGTTCTTCAGCAGTCACGCCCAACGCTTCGAGCAGTGCGACGAATGCCGCATCGGTCGGGGCGAATACAGTGACATTCGCTTCGGGGTTTGACAGCAGTTCGACAATTGAAGGATCAGCCGCCAACACCGCCGCCAACAGCACGGTGAATTCGGGGGTTTCGCCTTCAGTGCTGGCGATCACGATTTCGGCGATGGTCGATTCACCATCTTGAGCAAACGCAGGAACAACCGCTAACGCCAGAAGCGCCACAACTGCCAATAAACCGTACAACCGTTTCATGAATATAGCTCCTTGAGATTCTGATTGAGAGATTGCCTACCAATAAACAGGGTTCGTTCTGTATCAGCGCGCTGAACCACGTTAAACTTACCCCCACAAAATGAGCGATCAGTGAACAGCG
>JBGSRB010000228.1:0-4893 GCA_041737735.1 Anaerolineae bacterium
GGCAGCGCTCGAAACCGCGCGCGACCGTGAGCAAAGCGGCGATCTCGAAGGCAGTCTGGAAGAATACGAGCAATTGATCCGCGCGAATGCTTATGTCGAAGCCGTGGTTGATGATTTGCAGCAGTTGGTCAAGTCGTATAAGAGCGTTCCCGCGTTGTATCGCGTGTTGGGCGATGGCTTGATGCGACAGGGCAAGCTGCAAGCCGCGCTTGATACGTATCGTGAGGCGCTCAATCAGTTGTAAGCGTGTGATCGCGGCAGGGCGCATGAGTGTGTGCGCCCTGTCCATTTAATTAAGCGCCATGTTCGCCCCTATAGATTCCCCGCTAGATCAGCTAGACTCCTAACACGCATTTGTGACCAACTACACAAGGAGTCTCCACTGTGGAACGCACCCTGATCATCGTCAAGCCCGATGCCGTGCAGCGCGGTTTGACAGGCGAGATCATCGCCCGCTTTGAACGGCGCGGTTTACGCATCATCGGCATGAAGTTTATGCAAGTCTCGCGGGAATTGGCGGAAAAGCATTACAGCGATCACGCGGGCAAGCCGTTTTTCGCGGGCTTGGTCGATTACATTACGGCGTCGCCCGTGGTGGTGATCGCGCTCGAAGGCACGAACGCCATCGCCGCCGCGCGCAAGACCATCGGCAGCACCAAGCCGCAGGAAGCCGAAGCCGGCACGATTCGCGGCGATCTAGGTTTGGAAATTGGGCGTAATCTGGTGCATGGCAGCGATAGTCCGGAAAATGGCGTGAAGGAAGTCGCCAATTTCTTCACCGATGCCGACTTGGTTTCGGCATGGACGCGTGCCACTGATCCGTGGATTTTTGAGTAAGCGCAACGGTTAATGCGGTGTCGGTGGGGGTTTGGCACGGCAAACCCCTACGACCATTTCCCACCCACTGCGGCTCATCCTCTGGTGTGTGCGCGCTACTGAATGCTGAGCAGCACCTGCGCTTGATTCCAAAAGCCTTCGAGATCGTAGAATAGGCGCGTATCTTCGTCGAAGATATGCACGATCACATCGCCGTAATCGATCAGCATCCACCCACTGGTGGCTTCACCTTCGACAGCGACCGGACGCCGCTGATAGCGTTCTTTGATCACATCGCGCACATTTTCACCAATGGCTTTGATCTGACGATCACTGCCGCCGCTGCAAATGATGAAGAAATCGGCGATTACGGCGTCAGGACGCAGATCGAGCAGCACGATCTGTTCGGCTTTCTTGTCTTCCACCGCGTTGACGACATCACGAGCAAAATCTAACGAGTCCAGAATTGTACCTCCTGCTTTCACGCTTGATTGATCTGATTAAATTGTAGCACAATTCAACCCGACAGATAGAGTCTGATGGACTATAAAGGGTCATAATGGACGATTCCGATAAAACGCTAACGTTCACCGCCGATGCGGGCGAACGACTGGATAAATTGGTCAGCACGCACGCGGGCGACCGACTCACCCGTGTGCAGGCGCAAACCCTGATCCGTGAGGGCGCGGTCACGGTCAATGGCGAACAGGTCAAGGGCGGGGCGAAGCTCAAAGGCGGCGAACAGGTGATCGTCACGCTGCCACCGCCGCCCGTCGTTGATCACACGGTTGTTGCCGAAGCGATCCCGCTGCATGTGCTGTATGAGGACGAACACATCGCCGTGATCGACAAGCCCGCCGGTTTGATCGTGCATCCGGGGGTGGGCGATGAACGCGGCACGCTGGTTCATGCGCTGCTGCATCGCTATCCCGAAATCGGCGCGATGCCCTATTCCCCGCAGCGGCGCGGGATCATCCATCGATTGGACAAAGACACCAGCGGCGTGATCGTGGTCGGGCGGCGCGCGGCTGCGCTGCAACACGTCATGCGTCAATTTCAGGCGCGCACGGTCGAAAAGGTGTATCTGGCGCTGGTCGAACGCGCGCCGCGCACACCTACCGGACGGATCGACATGCCGATCGCGCGTGACCCGCACAATCGGCGCAAGATGGCAACGCAGCGCGGCGGACGTTCCGCGATCAGCGAGTTCAGCGTGATCGAGCGCTTCAATGATGGGCGCGCGCTGCTGCGTGTGCTGCTGCTGACCGGACGCACGCATCAGATTCGCGTGCATCTGGCGGCGATTGAGTGTCCGATTGTGGGCGATCCGCTGTACGGGCAGCGCAAACAAAAAATGCTGCGCCGTCAGTTCTTGCACGCGCAGCGCTTATGCTTTGATCACCCGACGACGGGCGAACGGATGTGCTTTGAAGCGCCGCTGCCCGCCGAGTTGACCAGCCTGCTTGATCTGCTGCGTCAGGGTCGATAAATGCACGCAGATCGGGTAAAATACACTCTGCTTTCCCAACCGATTAAAGGAAACGATCCATGCGTGAAGTGACCATCGCAGTGGCGCAAATGCAGCCTCGTCTCGGTGAGGCTGAAGAGAATCTTATCAAAATGTCGGAGATGATCTCGACCATCGCTTCACAGCAGCGCGTCGATATGATCGTGTTCCCGGAACTGGTGACCAGCGGCTACGAACTCGGCTTGCGCTTCACCGAATTGGCACAGCGCGTGCCGGGCGCGACCGTCAACCTGATCGCGCAGCGCGCCAACGAATATGGCGTGTATGTTGTGTTCGGCATGGTGGTGAAAGAGCGCGTCGAATCGGTGTTGTATAACGCCGCCGTGATGGTGGGTCCCGAAGGCGATCTGGTCGAGGTGTACAACAAAATTCACCTGCGCGGTGAAGAACGCATGGCGTTCCGCGAAGGCTTCAAGATGCCCGTGATCGAAACCGAGATGGGCAGCATCGGCTTGATGATCGGCTACGATCTCGCCTTCCCCGAAGTGGCGCGCAGTCTGGTGCTGGATGGCGCGGAGATCATCTGCTGTTTAGCCAACTGGGAAGCCGCCGCCATCGACGAATGGAAAACCTACTTGCGTGCGCGCGCTTACGAAAACGCCGTGTATATGGTGGGCGCGAATCGCGTGGGTGAGGACGTAACGCTGACGTTCGGCGGCGAAAGCATGATCGTGGGTCCACGCGGGCAAATTTACGCCTCACTCGCGGGCGAAACCGATGAAGAAACGGGCGCGCCGCTGGAAGGCTTCGCCGTCGCGCGCATCGATCTGGATGAAGTGCGCGCCAACCGTGAAGAATATCAACTGATTCAGAATCGCCAACCCACCGTGTATAAATCCATCGTGCGCCGCTATTAAAGCGCCGCTACTAAAAGCATGGAGGTGGGGCGATGGCGAAAGGCGGATCGAGCGACCGCGCGCTGATCGCGGCGTTTATTCTGGTGGGTGCGGCGGTGATCGGCGGCGTGGCGCTGCTGATCGCGTCGCGCCCGCGTCCGGTGGCGATCACGGTCAATCCGCCTGCGCCTACCGCTGAACCGACCGCGCCGCCGCCCACATCCACGCCGACGCCGCTGGCGGTTTACGTCACCGGCGCGGTGATGCAGCCCAACACCGTCGTGCTGGTTGAGGCTGGCAGCCGTGTGCAGACTGTGATCAACGCGGCGGGCGGCGCTGCTCCCGATATTGATTATCAGCGCGTGAATCTCGCCGCGCCCGTGCGCGATGGTGAACATCTGCACATTGCCAGCATCAACGAGACGCCGCCGCCCAATCTGAGCGCACCCGCGCAAGCTGAACCCGAAGCGCGTTCACCCAACGCCGCCCCCGCTATCGTTAACGTGAATACTGCCACACTGGATGAGTTAATGACGCTGCCGCGCATCGGTGAAGTGATCGGCGGGCGCATCATCGCTTATCGTGCGGCGAACGGGCGCTTTAACACGCTGGAAGATTTGATGCAAGTCAGCGGGATCGGCAGCGCCACGATTGAGGGCATGCGTGGGCTGGTCAGCTTCGATTAATCACGATGCGCGACTGGCATCCAAAACCGCGACCGATTCGATCCGTTGGGGCGGATCAGCGCTGGTGATGAGATCAATCACTTGATCATGCGCTTGCGGTTGATAAAAGGTTGCGCCGCATTGTTCGCACACTAAAGCGGGCAAATTTTCGATGATGTACCAGTGTCCATCATATTCTTGAAGGCGTGTTACCTGCTGCGGAACAAGTTCAGCGTGTTCATCTACCGCGCACATCTACTTTTCCTCAATACAACTCGTCCGAATCCAAGTCGAGCAAGTCGCTCATGATCAGCGCGCCTTCGTTCTCGGTGGGCAGCTTTTGCAGATAGCGCTCGGTCACGGCGATGCTGGTGTGGCGCAGCAGACGGCTGATCTTCTCAATCGGCACTTCCGACGCGAACAGCGCGCCCGCCACCGAGCGGCGCAAGTCGTGCGGCGTGACGACGCCTAAACCCGCGTGCAGCGCCGACTTATGAATGATGATCCAGACGCTGTGGGGCGATAACCCCATCGGCGCGATGCCGCCGCCCTTATACAAGCGCCGGATCAGCGCGCTTTCCGCGCTCATGGGCTTGTTTTCCGCCAGCAGCGCGCGCCGCCAGCTATCGAGCGCGGCGATCACGGGGCGCGGCAGGTCAATGGTGGCGACTTTGCGCCCCTTGCCATGCACCTTTAACACGGGACGGTCATTCTGCACGCTGAGATCGCCCCAGCGCATCGCGGAAAGTTCATCGCGGCGCAGCGCCATCGTGCAGAGGATGGTCATCATGGTGTTGTTGCGCCGCAGTTGATTGTCGGACGTAGCGATCTGCTGTGCCGCCGCCATCAGCGCGCGCAGCTGCGTGGTCGAAAGCCAGCGACCGGGGCGCTGTCCATCTTCGGCGCGCGGAATCCGCACACGCGAGATCGCCGCGCTGCGATAATCATCGAGCCAGCCCGCTTCCGCCATCAAACTCGCCAGCGTCACAATCGACGCGCGCGCCTGATTCAAACCCTGCTTGCCGTGATTACGCTTGACCAGCATCCC
>JBGSRB010000230.1:0-5115 GCA_041737735.1 Anaerolineae bacterium
GCTGGTTCCCGCGCCGCCGCGCGCGCCGCTACTGCCACCGCAAACGGTCGCCACCGAGTCGCCCGCGCTGTGTATGCACACACGGCTGATCGATGAGGTCGATGAGTGGAAAATTCAGCGCACGCTGATCATGGTGCGCGAGTTGGGCGCGGGGACGATTGTCGAGTTCTTTCCGTGGGCATATATTGAGTCAGCGCGCGGACGCTACGACTGGGCGGCGGCGGATCGCATTGTTCAGCACGCGCGCAATCAAGGCATTCGCATCATCGCGCGCATGGGCTTAGTGCCGGAATGGGCGCGCCGATCCCCCGATGCGCCGCCGCACACCGATCAAACCACGCTTAACACGCTGCCGGAAAGCGCCTATCCCGATTTTGCGGCGTTCGTGCGCGCCTTTGCCGCGCGTTATGCAGGCGTGATCGACCACCTGATCATCTGGAATGAGCCGAATCTCGCCTTTGAGTGGGGCTTTCAAGCGGTCGATCCGGCGGGGTATGCGCGCTTGCTGGCAGCGGCTTATCCCGCGGCGCGCGCGGGCAACCCGAACGTGATCGTGCTGGCGGGTGCGCTTGCCCCCACGCTTGAGCCGCTCGGCAGCCCGCACGGATTAAACGATCTGGTCTATCTGGAGCAGTTGTATCAGGCGGGCGCAGCGGATCACTTCGACGCGCTGGCGATCCACACTTACGGCTTCACGCATCCGGCTGATCAAGCGCCCGCGCCGGACGCGCTCAACTTCCGCCGTGCCGAACTGCTGCGCGCGATCATGGTGAAATATGGCGATGAAGCGAAACCCGTTTACATCACCGAAACGGGCTGGAATGATCACCCGCGCTGGACGCAAGCGGTCACGCCCGCGCAGCGCATCGCCCATACGCTCGACGCGCTGGACATGGCGCAAACGGACTGGTCGGCGTGGATGGAAAACTTATGCTTGTGGGTGTTTCGCTATCCCGCGCCCACGTTGAGTTATCCCGACAATTTCACGTTGGTCGATACGCTGTTTCAGCCGCGCCCGATCTATAGCGAACTGCAAGCGGTCGCGCGCGGGTGGGTGCGTTGATCATGCGTCGTCGTGTCGGGCTGGCGTTGGGCGCGTTGGCGCTATTGATTGTCGTGTTCGCGCTGCTGATCGGGCGTGGCAGTCCCACCCTGCCCCCACTGGATGAACTCTTTCGCACGGGTGAATTGCGCTTTGCGGTCGATGCCAGCAATCCGCCGTTCGCGCTGATCAATGCCGCTGGTGAACTTGACGGCATGGAGATCGCCATCGCGCGCGCCATCGCGGCTGAGGTTAGACTGCCCGCACGCTTGATCCCGCATGGTTACGATGGCTTGTACGACGCGCTGCGCAGTGGTCAAGTTGAGGCGGTGATCGCGGCGCTGCCCGTCGATCCCGCGCGTTTGAATGAGGTCAATTATTCACAGCCTTATTTCGATGCGGGCTTGGTGCTGGTCAGTGAGCGCATCACGTCGATGCACGAACTGCCCGATTACACACTGGCGGTCGAATACGGATCGATCAGCGATGCCGAGGCGCGGCGCTGGCTGCGGCGCGTGGCAGCCTTCACCCTGACGCATCATGACAGCGCTCAAGCTGCGCTCGATGCTGCGCGCACGGGGACAGCCGATGCCGCGCTGGTCGATGCGATCAGCGCGCGTTTGTATCAGCGGGAACATGGGGACTGGGGTGTGCAGGTCACGCTGGTGCAAGCGCTGCCCTACGCGGTGATCACGCGGGCGGGCGAACCCGCGATCTCGGTGTATATCGACAATGCGCTGACGACGCTGCGCGTCTCGGGTGCGCTGGATGCCATCATCGGAGCGTGGTTGGAATAATAAAAAAAGCCCGTGATTCTGCTAGAGAAACACGGGCTTTTAGCGATTTACTTCTTTTCTTCGGAATACTTGGCTTTGTCCCAATCGCCCTTGCTCACGAACTTGGTCAACATGCGACCATCGTCCGTTTTCCCACGCAGACCATAACGAACCTGCCCGTTCTTGGTCGTGAAGGTGGTCTTAAGGACATTCTTATCGTCGATCTGCACCTTCTGGCGGGTCTTGACATCATAAAATTCAACAGAAGCCATCAGCTTAACCTCTTTTCATATCGATGCGAGAAAAAAGTTCGCATTTCATAGGACTCATTTTACCACAAGTATTAAAATTTGTTGCAAGCGATTCACGGGAAACTCACGCGAAGGCTTCCCCCACTTACGCAAGACCTATGTTAACACAGGCTTTACATAGGTTTCAGAACATACATACAGTGATCAATGGCTTACGCCAGCAGCATGAAAAAGAACACGCCGACGATCATCAGGTTGACCAGAAATTCGACGATGATGCCGTAAACGAACGCCTCAAACGCCAGACTGCCCGCTTGCATTGCACGCCGCAGATCGCCCAAGCGCATGGCTTCGAGCGCCATCGCACCAAGGATCGCGCCGATCAGCGTGCCGACAATCGGGATCGGGATGACGAATGTGCCGATCAAGCCGCCGATGATCGTGCCGAAGATGCTGCTGCACGATGCGCCGTGCGTTTTCATGCCCAGAAACGGCGTCCAGAAGTCTTTGGTCGCGCCGATGATCGCCAGCACAGTGATAATCAACATGCCCAGAGGCGTCACAACAGCGAAATTGGTCAGCGCGGCGTAGACGACCGCCACCACCCATAACAGGATCGTCCCCGGCACGAACGGGACGAACGAGATAAAGATGCCGATCACCATCAGCACGCCCGCCAATATGCTTAGTGCGGTTTGTCCAAGTTCCATGTTGGGGCTGCTCCACCGAATTTAGGTCGAATAGGTATCGGGCAGATCATTCAAGAACAATACGACATCGCCCGCCGTTAAGTTGCGCCGATACCAACTCATGCCATCTGCCACCGTTGCGACCGTCTGCACGCGGTCAGGCGCGAAGCCTGCATCCAGCAGCCCCGCGCGGATCGGCGCGGTCAGTTGCGCGCCCACGAGAATTACATCGGTGGCGTGCTGCGCGGCGATCGCGCCCAGTTTGTGATTTTCCGCCTCCATCAAAGCACCCAATTCGACCATGCCCGGCGTGATCAACACGCGCCGCCCAGTTTGATGCAGCGATAAGACGCGCAGCGCGCTGATTACACCGACCGGATTGGCGCTGTAAGCATCGTTGATGATGATGATGCCCTGTGCATCCGTTTGCGTGACTAAGCGGCTCTCAGCGGGTTGCAGCGTGCGCGCGCGCTGGGCAATTTCAGACAAGCTCATGCCTTCGTGCAGCGCGACCGCCGCCGCCAACAAAATATTGGTGATGTTATGCTCGCCCAACAACGGAGTCGTGAACACGGCGCGCACGTCGCTGTGCATGTCGATCATGGTGAAGCGTAAGCCCTCAAGCGACTCGGTGGCGTCAACGGCGATCAGGCGCACGCCCGCCGCGCGCGCCGCTTCCGTCGTCAAGGCGCGGCTGACGGCGATCCGCGTATCGGGATGCGACCGCATAAACATCTCACGCACATACGGGTTGTCGTAATTGAACACGCCCACGCCATCAGACGGCAGCGCTTTGATGATCTCGTACTTGGCGATGGCGACATTTTCCAGCGTGCCGAAGCGCTCAAGATGCTGCGGACCCACTTCGATCACGATGGCGATCTGCGGCTTGGTCAGTTCGGCGATACGCGCGATCTCGCCGGGGATATATGCGCCCATCTCAGCGATGAAATACTCGATGCTGTGATCCTGCGCCAGATCATTGTTGATGGCGATGCACACGCCCATCAACGTGTTGTAACTTTTAGGCGTGGGATAGGCGCGGTAGCGTCCGTTGAGGATGTGCGCGAGATAGGTCTTGGTGCTGGTTTTGCCATAACTGCCCGTGATGCCGATCACAAGCGGGTTGACCGATGCCAGCGCCCGCCGCGCCTGCGCGATAAAGCGGCGGCGGAACAGCGCTTCGACCGGCTGCATCAACAGATTGCCACCGATCAATGCCAGCGGCGCGCCCAAGAACAGCGCGAATCCGAACGCACCCACCACCAACGGACGATAACGATCCAGCGGAATCGCGTTGGCGATCACAAGGCTGACGACCGCACCCAATGTCAGCAGCGCGAACGCACCACCCAACATGCGACGGGCGCGCGGTGTGGCTTTGAACGCCTTCTTGATCTCGCCCTCACGCGCGGGATACACCGCCACCAGCGCCGTGACACCGCCAATGATCACAGGCAGCACGCCAGCGGGCGACTCGGACAGCGCGAAGCCCAACCCCGCGCCGATCAGCCATGCCGCGGATGCGCGCGCGGGCAACCAGCGATCCCGCGCGGCGAACAGCCAGCGCAGGAAGCGCAGACTCATGTATTCTTCGATCTGGTAGAAACGTGCCAACCGATAGGCACGCACACACGCCCCCGCCAGCCAGATGATCAGGATTACAAGGTTGAAAAAAGAGGTCATAACGTTCTGGATGATCTCCATCAAACGGGGATAAGACACAGCCAACGCGATCTAGCATAGCGCACGATCCGCGCGGATCGTAGGGGCGACTCGGCGCAGCGCTCGATCCATAATTTACCGTTCTTTAATGTGAACAACTTGCGTAAAGCGCCAATTTGGATATGCTTTTCTAATGACACTTGCGTTCATGCCGTGGAGCTGAGTCTTTTGATGCACGATTGGTCAACGACTGCTTTCCTGTTTCCCGGTCAAGGATCGCAGGTGGTCGGTATGGGGCAAGCACTAGCGCAAGCTTATCCTGCCGCCCGCGCAATTTACGAACAGGCGGATGATCTGCTGGGTTTTGCGCTTTCGACGCTGTGCTTTGCGGGTCCCGAGGCAGCGCTCAATGACACAGTCAACACGCAGCCGGCGCTGTTCGTCACAAGCATCGCCACCCTGCGCGCCTTGCAAAGCGAATGTCCGGAAGCGCGCGCGGCATGTATGGCGGGTCACAGTTTTGGCGAATTCGCCGCGCTGACCGCCGCAGGCGCGTTATCGTTTAAAGATGGGCTGCGCTTGGTGCGTGAACGCGGACGCCTGATGAAAGCAGCGGGCGATTATAGTCCGGGCGCGATGGCGGCGATCTTGGGCATGGACATCGACGCCGTGGTTGAGCTGTGCGCGCGCGC
>JBGSRB010000244.1:0-8710 GCA_041737735.1 Anaerolineae bacterium
GCCAGCAGCGCCGCGATCACCGCGACGGCGAACGCCAGCCCGAATTCTTGCGCGCTCAGGGTCAGCGTCATCGTCCAGCCGAACGAGCGCACATTGATCACGTAGATCAGAATCCACGCCAGCACGCCGCCGATGGGCAGCGCCAGCAACCCCGCCGCTGTCCCCATCAAGCCGGTTTGCAGCAGCGTGAAGCGCCATAACTGCCCCGGTGTCAAACCGACGGCGCGCATCACACCATACTGCCGCGTTTGCTCAAGCTGAAGCGCCAGCAGCGCCGACAAAATGCCGATGAACGCCACCACCACCGCCAGCAGGCGCAGCGCCGCCGTGATCGCAAAGGTGCGCTCGAAAATCTCGAACACGCCATCACGCAGCGCGAGGTTGCTCTGCACGATCATTTCCGTGCCTGTCAGCGCCGCGCGCGCATCGGTCACGACCTGCTCAAGCTCGCCTTCCGGTGTAAGGAACAGCGCCAGCGTCGAAATGAACGGATCGTCATAATGCGTGCGATACACATTCTCGGTCATGAACACCGCGCCCTGATCGGTGGAGTAGTCGAAATACACGCCGATCACCGGAAACGTCACCGCGCCGCGATCCGTCAGCAGCGTGAGTGTGTTATTCTCCGGCGTGATGCCGCGCCGAAACGCGAACGGCTCGCTGACCATGATCGCGCCAGCTTCGAGCGCCGCGAAATAATCCGCGCCCGCTTGATTCCATACGAAAACACGCTCCGCCCGCGTCACTTCGCCGTTAGCGACATTCAACTGGACGGGCGGCAGTTCGGGATAGTCGGGCGCCGCAACTTCGACATTGCGCCCGATCACCACCTGCTCAACCCCGTCGATCAGTGCGAGTGCATCAGCCAGCGCGCGGTCGCTGTCCCCGACGGCGCGCGTCGCGGTTACGGATGGCGGCGAAATATAGATGTCCGCGCCGAGCGTGGTGTCGAGCCAATCGCCCACCGTGCTGCGGAACGAGTCGATCATCACGCTGACACCGACGATCACGCTCACCGAGACGGTCAGCGCCGCCACCGCCACCGATGTGCGGCTGAGCGAACGCGCCACCGCGCGCGGCGCCATCCGTCCGACGACACCGAACAGCGCTCCCGTGATCGGTGTAACCAAGCGCATCCCCACGATCAGCAGCGCGGGCGTGAACAACGCACCGCCCACCACCACCGCGAACAGCGCCCCAAAACTGATGATCAGGTTGTTGGTGGGAATGGTCAGCAGCAGCGCGCCCAAGACACACAGCGCCAGCGCGATCAGCGTGATCGGCACGAGTAGTTTGCGCGCGGCTTCTTCCAAACCAGAACGCCGCATCGATCCAGCGGGCGGGGTGAAGGTCGCTTCGAGCGATGGGACGAACGCCGCCGCCACGCTTGCGCCCACGCCGATGATCGCGCCCTTGATCAGCGTGAACGGGTCAACCGCGACGCGCTGCACATCGACCGCGAAATACAGATCGGTGATCGTCTGCGCGACCACCCCCACCGCCGCGCGTCCGAAGATGATGCCGAGTCCCAAGCCGAAGATCGTGCCGATCGCGCCCAAGATCAGCGCTTCGAGCAGGATGATCGCAAAGATTTGATCGCGCGTTGCCCCCACCGCCCGCATGATCCCCAACACGGGACGGCGCTGCACCACACTAAAACTGACCGTGTTGTAAATCAGGAACACGCCCACCACCAAACCGAGCAGGCTGAGCGCTTGCAGATTAAGTTCAAAGGCGGCGGTCATCTGACCGAGCGCGTTATCACGGTCGCGCGGGGTGGTGATGAACGCGCCTGCGGGCAGCAGGTCGGTGATCAGCGCGAGATCGTAATCGTTCGGCAGGATCAAGTCGATGCGCGAGATCGTCCCCGTGCTGCCGACGAGTTCCTGCGCGGTGGCGATGTCAGTCAAAATCAGGTTATCGAGCGCTTCGGCGCTGGCATTATCGGTCGCATCGAGCAAGCCGACGATCTGGATCGTCACACGCCCGCCCGCGCGCACCGCCGTCAGTGTTCCGCCCGCCTCGGCTAAATTCGCGCTGATCAACGCCGCGTTGGGCTGACTGATGAAGGCGTTGAGCGCCTCCAACGGGCTGTTGGCGTCGGCGTCCCCCTCCGCGCCTTGCACGCGCACATCCGACAGATACGCGCGGAACGGCGGCTCGGCAAACGGATCGACGCCCAACACGCGCAGCGGACGATCATCCAGCTCGGCAATCCTCACGAAACCTTCGACCACGGGCGCGCTGGCACGGATGCCCAGTTCTAGCCGAATTTGCGTATACAGATCAGTCGGTAAGCCGCTGGGTCCCCCGATGATCTGATGAGTGGCGCGTCCGGTCACGCTTTCGGTCGAAAGATCGAACGCGCGCCCCGCGCTGACGTTGGCGAGATCAATCGCCACCATCACAGCGACGCCTAACGCCACGCCGATCACAAACAGCGTGCTTTGAAATAAGCGGCGGCGCACATGCCGCGCGATCAAGGTTAAGATGATGGGTGACATACAGTTGTCCCGTCGATCAGAACGCGATTAACGGCTTAACCATACCAGTCATTTGTGAAAAATGCAGCAAGCGCCGCGTTAACAATGGGTGAGACGCGCGATCCGGTCAGCGCGCCCCTACCCAGCAGCGCCGCCGTGCGCGACAATAGACAGTCAAAATCAAGGCTTGGTGAGAAGTGCTTTAACCGCGCGCGGCGCAAAGGTATCATTCAGCATGATTCACATTGAATGGCAGCGGGTGCTGCCCATTTTGATCTCCATCGGCGTGATTATCGCGGTGGGCGTGGGGCGGCAGTTCTCGCGCACCTTCGCCGTGATCGCCGCCACCATGCCGTTAAATGTGGCGTTGGGCATCTTCATCATTGGCAGCGCGTCGGAACCACGCGATGATCTAGTGGGCTTCATCGGCGGTCTGATCATCGGTTTGCTGCCCACCTACTGCTTTTTGTTCGTCGCTTATTTCGCGGCGCGCGCAGGCTGGCATTATGTCGCGGTGTTGGGCGCGGGTTATTTAACGTGGGGCGTGCTGCTGATCGTTATGCTGCTGGTGCAGCGCAGTTTGCATTAAACCTTAAGGTGGTGCTGTGCGAAATTTACAACGGTTAAGCGTTGGTCAGCGGCGCATCGTCTTTTTCCTGATTGTGTTCGGCGTGCTGCTGCTGTTCGTGGCGCTGGCGTGGCTACTGATCGCGTCGGCAATCAACCCTAACACACGGCAGATGAGCATCGCGTTGATCCCGTCGGTCAGCGTGCGCGAGTTCGCCGCGCTGCCCGACGCCGACGCTTACCCGTCCACCGTCGCGGTCAGCGCCGATGGCACGGTGTACACGGGCAGTTTCGCCAGCGGCGCGGTCTGGGCGATCCCATCTGACGGCGGCACGGTGCTGGAACTGCCCAACACACGCGCGAACATCGGCGCGGTGATGGGTTTGGCGATCACGCCTGCGGGCGACCTGCTGATCGTCGATCAGAACGACACCGATCCGCGCACAGTGGGCGGCGTGGTCTGGCGCTGGCGTGAGGGCGATGTCCGCTTCTTCGCGGAAATTCCCGATGATCGCGGCTTTGTCGCGCCCAACGACATCACGCTCGACGCACAAGGGCGTGCGTATGTGACTGATTCCGGTCGCAATGAAGTGTGGCGCTTCGCCCCCGAAGGATCGGGCGGAGCGGGCGGCGAATTGTTCTGGACACCGCCGCCGCTGGAAGACGGATTACCTGTGCGCCAGCGGGCGATCACGGGGATTGCCTATGACGCGCTCAACGACGCGCTGATCATCACCGACGCGGAAGCGCACGAAATTTACCGCGTTCAGGTGGATGATGCCGCCGCGGAATCTGCCGTTGGCGAACGCATTTACGCGCACGGAGATCGCGCCACACCGCCCGGCTTCGACGGCGTGACCGTGTCGCCCGACGGCGTGATCTACGTCGCGGCGTTGGGGCAGAATGGGATCGCGCGCGTTGAGGATAACGACTTAGCCTACATCGCTGGCTTGTTTCGCGGCGCGGTCGATGTCGAATTTGCCGCACCCAATCGTCTCTACGTGCCGAACTTCGATCAGGCGTCGATTGTGATCCCGCTGGTGCAACCGCAGCTTCCGTTCGCGCTCGACGTGGTTACGTTGGGCGAGGAATAATCACATCGGGGCGAACCTATGTGTTCGCCCCCATACCAACAAGCGCGCCTTAACCCTTCGTCGCGCCTGCGGTCAAGCCCGACACGATGTAGCGCTGCATAAAGATCGTGATCACCAGCACAGGCAGCGTGATCAACACCGCCGCCGTCATCAAGCCGCCCCAGTCCACGCTGGCATACGAGATGAAATTGAAGATCGCCACCGGCATCGTGCGCGTTTCATCACCCGCCAGCACCAGCGAGAACATGAAGTTATTCCACGAGAAGATGAACGACATGATCGCGGACGTGATCACCGCCGGAATCGCCAGCGGCAGCACGATCCGTATGAACGTAACCAGCATCGATGCGCCATCGATGCGCGCCGACTCTTCAACCTCAATCGGCAGCGATTCGAAGAATGGCACCATCACCCAGACCACGAATGGCATCGACACGAGCATGTGACTCAAGATCAGCGCGGTGTAGGTTCCGGTCAACCCGATACGGCTGAACAGGATATACCACGGCACCAGAAACGTGATCCCCGGCACGATGCGCGCCGCCAGCAGCACCACGCCGAGCCAGTCGTAATGAAAGCGCGCGATGGCATAAGCGGCGGGCAACCCAAGCAGCAGCGAGAACGCCGTCGAGACCAGCGCCACGATGAAACTGTTGAGCATATAGCTTAAGAAGTTGTATTGCGAGAACACATTCTCGTAATTTTGCAGCGTGGGCGTGAACGCTAATCCGGGCGAGATGATGTCGATATGCCGCTGAAACGACGCCATCCCCATCCAGATGAAGGGAAACGTGAAGATGAACAGCACCAGCAGAATCAGCGCGAGGCGCACACCGTCGGTCAGGCGTTTGCGTGCCTGCGCGCGCCGCCGCGCCGTGATCGCTTCTTCGCTCGGTGTGTAGGCAGAAGGCGTCAAACTGCGTGCGGCATCGGTCATGTCGCTTGCCTCATGCTCACATTTTTGCGAACCTGCAAGAAGATCACGCTGACGCCCAACACCAGCGCGAAGAACACCACCAGCAGCGCCGACGCGCGTCCTAAGCGGAAATGCTCAAACGCGCGCACATATGCCAGCGTATTGAGCGTTTCGGTGGCGAAGCCGGGTCCGCCGCGCGTCATGGTGTAGATGATGTCGAACGTTTTCAGCGCTTCAATCGAGCGCAGCAGCAGCGCGGTCAGGAGCGTGGGGATCAGCAGCGGCAGCGTGATGTACAAGAAGCGCTGACGGCTGGTTGCGCCATCGACCAGCGCCGCTTCATACGGATCACTCGGCAGCGACAGCAAGCCCGCCAGCGTGATCATCGCCATCATCGGCGTCCACTGCCACACATCAACCGCCATCAACACCCACAGCGCTTGATTGGGCGAGCCGAGAAACGGCTGCGGCATTCCGCCCACACTGCGGATCGTGGCGTTGATAATGCCGATGGTTGGTTCGAGCATCAACAGCCACGCCATACCGACCGCGACCGGAGTCGCCACCATGGGCAGCAGGATCAACGTTTTGATCACCGTCTGCCCCGGAAACGCATCGCGCAGCAGCAGCGCAATGGCGATGCCTAAGATCAATTCGACCGACACCGCCCCCACCGTAAAGACCAGCGTGCGCCCGACAGCGGGCATGAAGCGATCATCGGTGGTGAACATATCGGTATAGTTCGCAAAACCCACGGGCGATGGCGGCTGCACCGCGCTGCCCGTCCATTCATGGAAACTGAGCCACGTGTTGTAAGCTAACGGAAACGCCATCATCACCACCACGAACAACACGGCGGGCAGAATGAACGCCAGCCGTCGCCAGCGCTGACTGCGGCGCATCTGTTCGGGTGTTGCGGTGGTGATCGGCGTGATGCGGGTGGCGGTCATATCACCTCATCCGATCTGTGTTGTGCGGGGGCGCATCAGGATAAACATCCTCACGCGGATTGATAACATTAATGGGAACATAATTGCGTAGGGGCAGAGCTTCAGCCCCACCCCTACGGAAAATCAGTGCAAGTTGGTTACTCGCGTTCCTGCTCAAGGAACGCTTGGAAAGCTGCGTGTGCTTCTGCCAGTGCTGCGGTCACGTCGCCGCCTTCAATCGCTGTGACAATCGGCGCGCCGACGATGTCACGGGCTTCACCCACACGGATCACAATCGGGCGGTCATAACCGACGCCAACCGCGGCATTGACCAAAATCGACTCGGCAAGGTCAGCCGGGAAGCCGCCCAAACCATCGGGTGACGACCACACTGACTCACGCGCGCCGGACTGTCCGTTTTCCGCCTGCATCAAGCGGACGATTTCAGGGCTGGTTGCCCAACGGATGAATTCCCACGCCGCATCCTGATTCGGGGACGATGCGTTCATGCCCAACGCCCATGCTGTAACCGCATACGGGCGGCGACCGGCGGGTCCTTCGGGGAAGGGCGCAAACGCCACGCTGTCCACGACCAGCGACGCATTCGGGTCAACGACGTTGGTGAACAGAATGTCGGCATCGAGGTACATCGCCGCCTGTCCCTGCTGGAAGATGGCAATCGCTTGCGGCCAGCTCATGTTCGAGGTTCCGGGAGGCCCGTAATTCCGCAGCAAGCCGCCGTAAAATTCATAGGCTGCCAGCGCTTCGGGTGAATCCAAGCCGCTATTACCATCGGCGTCGATCCAGTCACCGCCGAAGCTGTAGAGGAAGCTGCTGAACTGCGTCACCGCGGCGGCGCGTTGACCACGCAGCACGATGCCGAACATGTTATTGGCGGGGTCATGCAGCGCGGCGGCGGCGGCTTCGAGTTCTTCGAGTGTTTGCGGCACGGCGATGCCCGCTGCTTCGAACAGGTCAGCGCGATAGTACAGCGCTTGGCGTTCGGTCACAATCGGAATACCAAACAGGAAATCATCCACGCTGACCGTGCCAACGGGACCCGCTTGGAAGTCGCCATAATCCCAGCCCGCGTCCGCTTCCGCGAACGTGTTCAGGTCAGCCACCCAACCATTTTGCTGGAACAGCAAGCCCTCTTGCAGCGGACGGAACATGAACACATCGGCTTGGCTGGTGCCGCTGGTCAAGCCAATCTGCAAGCGCTGCGACAGTTGATCTTCAAAATAGCTTTCGATGCGAACCGTGATGCCGCTGGCGGCTTCAAATTCGGGGATTAAGCGCTGAATCGCGTTGTTCCACGGGTGATTAGCGGCGATCAAGCGCACTTCCGAACCCGCGTAATCGGTCGAAATCGTGAATTCTTCTTGGGCGCTGACTGCGGTAAGGCTAAGCAGCAGCACTAATACTAGCGACAACAATATAACGAAACGGGTTTTGGTCATGGTCATTTTCCCTCAAAAATATAATCACAATCTAATGGCACGCTCAACCGAGTGAAGCGCACCATAGTCATACAGTAACGCAAACAGGGCGCAAATGCAACCAGCGTGAGCATTTGCCCATTTAACCCTCAAGGGGAAACCGGATCGGCGCGCCTTCGTGCTGCGAACGGTAGATCGCGCTGAAGATTGCGACGGTCGCGCGTCCGTCACGCCCCGTGACCAACGGATCACGATCCATTATGATCGCGTCGAGAAAGTCTTCATCTTGTTTGTGCAGATAGTACAACGCGGCGTCGATCTGCTCGAAGTGGGCGGCGTCCTCGGCGCGCCAAGCGTCGATGAAGTGTTCTTCGTCGGGAATCGTCCACACGTCGTTAAATGGCGGCGCGATCACGCTGGTCATGCCCGCGATAAACATCGCGCCGCTTTCGACCTGCGCCCCCACCGATGCGCCGCTGCTGCCGTGAATATGCACTTTGCCATACATGCCCGGCTGCTGCGCGTTGCTGACCACGATGCTGCCCACACCACCGTTGGCGAAACGCAGCACGGCGACAGCGGTATCTTCCACTTCGATATACGGGTGGTTGATATTGCTGTGATAGCCGTAGACTTCGGTCACTTCACCCATGAACCACTGCAATAAATCCAGTTGATGCGGCGCTTGATTGACCAACACGCCGCCGCCCTCTTGATCCCATGTGCCGCGCCACGCATCCGACTCGTAATACGCGCGGTCGCGCCAACCGTGCATGATCACCGTGCCGAGCATCGGTATGCCGATCTTGCCCGTGTCGATGGCGGCGCGCATCCGCTGGATCGGTTCGTAGAAGCGGCGCTGGCTGACCACGCCCAGTTTCACACCCACGCGATCCGCCGCCGCGATGATACGGTCGCAATCTTCCACCGTCGCGGCTAACGGCTTCTCGATCAGCAGGTGCGCGCCGTGCTGCGCCGCGATCACAGCGGGATCGGCGTGGGCGGGGTGCGGCGTACAGATGATCACGGCTTCGACGCGCAGTTCTTTGATCATGCGGGCGATGTCGGTATAGGCTTGCACATGATAAAGATGGGCGAAATGTTCGGCGTTGGCGGCGGTGCGGCTGCACACGCCGACGAACTCGGCTTGCGGCAGGTCGCGCAATGCGCGCGCGTGCAGATGTCCCACTTTGCCCCCGCCGATGATCGCGGTGCGAATCGGTGTCATGCTCGTGTCCTCACGGTTGAATGATGCACTTGATGATTTCCGGCGTGGCGATCA
>JBGSRB010000251.1:0-8080 GCA_041737735.1 Anaerolineae bacterium
ACCCTCATGATTATCGGCATTCCCAAAGAAATTAAAGACAATGAGTATCGTATTGCACTGCCGCCCGGCGGCGTGCGCGAACTGACGCGGCGCGGTCACAGCGTGCTGGTTGAGGCAGGCGCGGGAACGGGCAGCGGCTTCACCGACGATGAGTATGTTACGGCGGGCGCGCAGATCGTTCACACTGCCGAAGAAACATGGACGCGCGCCAACATGGTGACGAAAGTCAAAGAACCGCTGCCCAGTGAATACGTTTATCTGCGCCCTGATCTGATCCTGTTCACTTATTTGCATCTGGCGGCGGACGAGTCACTCACGCGCGCACTGGCAGGCAGCGGCGTGACCGGAATCGCTTACGAGACGGTGCAGACCACCGACGGACATCTGCCGCTGTTGCAGCCGATGAGCGAAGTTGCCGGACGCATGGCGACGCAGATCGCCGCGCAGTATTTGCAGAAATCCGAAGGCGGACGCGGCATTCTCATGGGTGGTGTGCCGGGGACGCGCCCGGCGCATGTGGTGATCCTCGGCGCGGGAACTGTCGGCACGCACGCCGCGCAGATCGCGTTAGGCATGGGCGCACGCGTCACCCTGCTGGACATCAATCTGGATCGCCTGCGTTATCTCGATGAGGTCATGCACGGGCGGCTGACAACGGTTTACAGCACAGAGGTGAATATCGCGGAAGCACTGACGACCGCCGACGCTCTGATTGGCGCGGTGCTGGTGACCGGCGCGCGCGCGCCGCAGTTGGTCACGCGCGATATGCTGGCGTTGATGCCGCGCCATAGCGTCATCGTGGATGTCGCGGTCGATCAAGGT
This sequence comes from Anaerolineae bacterium, assembly GCA_041737735.1. GTDB lineage: Bacteria > Chloroflexota > Anaerolineae > Aggregatilineales > Phototrophicaceae > Flexifilum. The sequence continues at coordinate 823 of JBGSRB010000251.1, forward strand.
GGGTGTGTCGAAACCACGCATCCGACCACGCACAGCGATCCGGTGTATTACGTGGATGATGTGCTGCATTACGGCGTCGCCAATATGCCGGGCGCGGTGCCGCGCACGTCCAGCTTTGCGCTGGCGAATGCGACGCTGCGCTACACGCTCAAGCTCGCGGGCGGTGATCTTAAAGATGTGCTGCGCGCCGATCCTGCGTTGGCACTCGGCTTGAACGTGCGGCATGGTCAGGTGGTTCATCCGGCAGTTGCGGAAACCTTCGGCTTGCCACTCGGCGCGTTCTAAGTTTGAAACTATCAGGGGCAAGAGCAACGTCTGCCCCTGATTTCGCGTCCTACGGACTAAACCCGCGCCTTTGACTCCGCTTGCCACGCATCATAGCCGCCTGCGATCTCGACAACATGCTGATAACCCGCTTTGAGCAGCACGCTGGCGGCGATCTGCGAGCGCGTTCCCGCCGCGCAGTGGACGATCACCGACTGACCGCGTGGCACAACGTCGAGATGGCGCGGCAGCTCGCCGTAGTGAATGTTGACCGCGCCATCAATATGCTCATCGTGATATTCGCTGGCAGCGCGCACATCCAGCACGAATGCGCCTGACGCGATCTGTTCGGCGGCGGTCGCGGGCGTGATCGTGGGCAGCGGCACGCTGCGCGCATTTACATCGTCGGCGCGGAAATAACCGGGCAGATCATCGATGCCAATCGCGCGCAGGTCGCGCACGAGATCAGCCACTTGAGTATCATCCGCGATCAGGTAGGTTGCCTGATCGTAATTGACGAACCAGCCCGCAAAACCCGCGAAGCCGCGCCCCGGCGGAATCCGCAGCGCGCCCGGCACGACGGCAGCATCGGTGCGCGCGTCGATCACCAATGCGCCATTATTCAGCACATCATCGAGAAAAAATTCCTCCATTGGCGCGGGCGTGATCAATGTCCGCAGCAGGGCGGGTCCCAGCTTATTGACTTTCTTCATCTGCCCGAAGTAGCGCGGTGTTTCCGGCTGACCTTCGAGCAACCACGCGGCGAACGAATCGGCATCGTTGAACTGAAACGCGGGATTATACAACTTCTCATAGCCGATGGTCGATGATGGCACTGCGCCCAACGCTTTGCCGCACGCACTGCCCGCGCCGTGTCCCGGCAGCACTTGCAGATGATCGGGCAGTTCGCCCAGACGCCCCACACTGCGATATTGATCGCGCGCGCCTTGTTCTTTGGTGTTCATGATGCCCGCCGCCGTTTCCAGCAGATCAGGACGCCCGACATCGCCCACGAACAGACAATCGCCCGTAAAGACGCCCAATGGCGTCGAAGCGCCGCGCGTGTCGGTGGCGAGAAAGCACAGATGCTCCGGCGTGTGACCGGCCGTGTGCAGCACGTCGATTTTGATGTTGCCGACCATAAAGTGATCGCCGTCGTGCAGCAGGGTGGTGGCATCGTTGGCAAAGGCGTAAGCCCAATCCGCGCCGCCTTCACCGCTGAGGAATAACGCCGCGCCTGTGTACGTCGCCAGTTCGCGCGCCCCGCTGACGAAATCGGCGTGGATGTGCGTTTCGGTCACATGGGTGATCCGCAATCCTTCTTCCGCAGCGGCGGCGAGATACGGCGCAATGTCGCGCGCGGGATCGATGATCAGCGCTTCGCCCGTCGCCTGACAGCCCACCATATAGGACGCCTGCGCCAGCGTCTTAGCGTAGAAGTACTTCAATAACATCGCTACACACTCCTTAAAAAGTCCACATGCTGCTTAGAACGTTCAGCGCGCGGATGGCTTACTGCCGCGCCGCCGAACCCATGACATTCAGCACCTATTCGCATTACAATCAATCGTACATGAGATTTGGTCAAACTGAGGGTAGAGCGATGTCATTTCGAGTAATTGCAGCGCGCTTTGTCACGATCTTCGGGGCATTTGCCATTGTCACGTCGGGTTTATTCAATGGCATTTACTTCACTGGTGAGAACACACTGATCACGCTGCTGCTGGCAGGCTTGATCTTCACGGTCATTCAGTTGTTCATCAAGCCGATTGTGGTTTTGTTCACCTGCCCGATCATGCTGCTGTCGTTGGGATTGGTGGGCTTTTTCGTGTCGCTGGCGGTGCTGTATGCCACCGCGCTGCTCACCGCGACGCTGAACACAGGCGGGCAGTTGGTGATCGAGTCGTTGGGATGGGGCATCTTGGCGTCGATCATCATGGGCATTTTGGATTCCGCGCTGGAATACTTGCTTGGACGCCAGCGGGATCGCCGCATCGTGGAAGTGACCGAAGTTCGCACTGTGATTGAAGATCGGCGCGGGCAGGCGGACGCGCAGTTCAACGCGCTGATCGCGGATGATGATAAGGATGATTTCGACGTGATCGATCCGAATACGGGGCGTCCGCGTTAGGAAGTAGAGGGGGCAAACACTTAGGTTCGCCCCCACAAAACGCTATTCGGTTTCGGCGGTGGCTTCGGGCGTAAGTTCCGCCTCTGGCGTTGTTTCCGCTGTCGCTTCGGGTGTGACTTCGGCAGTGGCTTCGCTTGTAACTTCGATCACAGGTTCCGGCGTTAGCACGACGGGCGGCGCTTCCAATCCAAGCGGCAGTGGGTCGATCACCTGAAAGGTTTGCAGCACCAATGCCAGATTGACGAACAAGGGATTGTCGCTAGCCGCTTCGGGCGCGGCGAGCAAACCGGGCAGTTCGACCGCCTGCGTTGCTTCGGCTTCGGGATCGACTGCTTCGACTGCTGACGGAATTTCAACCGTGTTGAAGTCGATGCCGCCCTGCGGATAGCGTAAGTCCGCCACATAGACGCCATTGTCGCCGTTGAGCAACACCATCACGCCGCTTTGCGCCTCGCCATCGACCGTGCGCGTTTGATACGCCACGCTCAAGCCGCTGGCTAATCCGCGCTCGACCGCTTCTACACTCATGATCGTCGCGTTGACGCGCTCATTCAGCACGAAAGCGCTGGCGCTGTCCTCATCAACGGCGGCTGCACCCGCGCGCAGTTCCGCACGCAGCAGCACGCCATCAGCGCTGACAATGCTGATCGGCAGTCCGGCTGCGCCCGCGCTGATCGACCAGGTGCCGGGGTAACGAATGATGTAGCCCGCGCTCGGATCGTAGTACACGTTCCAATCGAGCGGCGTGCCTTGAAACTGCGTCAACGGGGTGAGCGATTCAACCATGCCATCGAGTATGTAGCGCAGGAAGTCAATCGCGTTCGAGGGCAGCAGCACGCGCACGACGTAAATCCATGTGCCGTCCGTCCACGCTACTTGACGCGCGGCGTAAGTCTGCTGGTTGAGCGTGATGTTGAAGTCGATCACCAGTTGATCATCGACCAGTTGGCGGTTGGTTTCTTCCCACCGTTGAAAGCGCGCCCAACTCTGATTGATGGCGGCTTCGGTGAAATGGTCGCTCAGATTTTCGGTGGTGAAGCCCGTAAACGCCTGCTCGACGTAGCTATCGACCACGCCCGCGACATCGGTATTGACCAAGTTCACCTGCGCGATGGCGGGACCGCGATTGGGTTCAGTTGCTTCCCAACCCGCAGGTCGGGCGATGGCGAAAATGCCCGTCGGGTGCAAATACAGATCATCAAAGCTGACCGTCGTCGCATAATCAGCGGGCGGCGGCGGAAACGTCGGGATCGGTGCTTGCGTCGGCACGACGTTGGGTGCTGTTGTTCCTGTGTTTTGCGAAAAAATCGGCAGAATTGCCCCTGCTACGAGGACAACTGCCATAAAGATACCTAGTCCAATGCTGGCGCGGCGCGCGGTATTATTCATTCAATCAAACTCCACTGGTTCAGGGGGCTGCATACGGCGGATTATGATACCTGAAACGGCGCGCGTTGTTAAGGATGGGCGTGCGCGCAAGCGTAAATTAACGCGCGCACACCCAATTGTGCCGATCAGTTTGCAGGCGTCACGGTGGCGGTGGGCCACGGTGTATTGGTTGGCGTCAACCGTTGGATCGCCCACGTCGCTTCGATGTCGGGCTGCTCGTTGGCTACGGTGACGTAATTCATCCAGCGCGTGACCATCACCCACGTGCGCCCCGGCTGAAGATGGATCGGCGTGTTATCGCCAAACAGCAGTTGCAGCGCATCACCCGCGCGCACCAAGCACTCATCGCCATTGAAGTTGACGCGCTCAGCGCCGGGGAACACTGTTTCTTCATTCCCGCGACACTCGCGCCGCCAGAAACCCTGATAATACTGTCCATCGCGGAACACGTAAGCGCGTCCTTGTCCCCACAGCGCGATCTGGTGCGATGCGCTTTTGCTTTCCGGCTCGAACAAGTCAGGGCGGTCGATGTGCGGCACTTCGATGATCACGACGTTATCCGCCCACAGTTGATCGCCATCGGCGGCATCCATGTGCGGCTGTCCTTCGGTGTAACGCTCATAGCGCCCGCTGTCCGCGCGATACTGCCAGCGCGCATCGGTTTGCCCATAGTAATCGATGAACACATCGTTAGCTGCTTCGCCACGTTCGGGGATCACATCGCTAAAGGCGAAGCCGCGCGCGCGAAAGCCCATGTTGACGCCGCGCAGGGTGGCGCGTTCCCAGATTAGATTGGTGTTGGTGTAGAGCGTATGCTCAAACGGACGCCCTTCTTCGGGGAAACGGCAGTAACCGGCTTCTTCGCAGTTATCGCCGCGCGCGGGCGCGATCACCCATGACCACCACGGCTGCGCACGGATCACTTCGGTCACTTGTTCGCTAGCGCCGCTGTAACCGAACAGCGCTTCATACATCGTGACCAGCTCGACATCGAGCAGGCGTCCACTGCGGATGGGTCCCACATGATCGGGCGCTTGGCTGCGATAAATCGCCGCGAAGCGCGTTACGCCGCCTTCAACTTCATACTCGTAGATCACATCCGCCATGTTGATGCCGCTTTGCGGGCGCACCAACGGCGGAAAATTCGAGATTTTCAGCAAAATGTTGCGGCGCTCGAACGCTTCCGTGCTGGGATAGGGCAGTCCCGTTAGCGGGTTAAACCCGTCAGGATATTGCACGGGACCTACCAGCGTGGGCGTGGGCGACGGTGTAAAGGTTGAGGTCGGCGTAAGCGATGGCGTTAGCGTGAAAGTCGCTGTGTTGGTCGGCGTCAGCGTCGCGGATGGCGTGAGCGTGGGCGATGGCGTCTGCGACGGTGTGGGTGTGTTGCTCGGCGACGGAATCGGCGTGTTGGTGGCGAACGCCAGCGGCGGCGGTGTATTGGTGGCGATCACGTCGATCACCTGTGCGGTGGTGGGCTGTGTCAGCGGCGCGGCGATCAACAGCGCGATGCTTGCCCCCGACAAGATCAATCTGAAAAGGCGGTGCATGGCTTTCCTTAGAGAACGTGAAAACGATGATTCCGGGACACAAGTTCGTCAGTATACGCCGCGTTCGCGCGCAGATAAAGGGCGTTATCCCTACGGTGAATGCACGCAAGGCGCGTTGTTCTTCATTAAGGGACGCGCATCGATCTTGCGTTTGCCCTCGTCGCGCAAGGTTTGATCTTGTTACCCTTATTCGCCTGTGCTATGATTCCGTCCGTCAAAAATCCACACATCGGGACTCGACGCTGTGTTGTCGCGCAAGCGATTCGGCGCTGAGGCTGAACGGTGTGAACGCCTAAACACATGTCAATAGGAGTAACACAATATGCCCGCGAATGTCTCCATGAAAGCACTGCTGGAGACGGGTGTTCATTTCGGTCATCGCACGACCAAATGGAACCCGAAAATGAAGCCGTACATCTTCACCGAACGTAACGGCATTCATATCATCGACTTGCAGCAAACCATCGTCAATATGCACGCCTACGCCGACATGCTGCGCGATATTGCCGCGCGTGGTGGTGTGGTGCTGTTTGTTGGCACCAAGCGCCAAGCGCAAGAAGCAGTCGCCCGCGAAGCCGAGCGCTGCCGGATGCCTTACATCAACAACCGCTGGCTCGGTGGCACGCTGACCAACTGGCGCACCATTCGTGACCGCATCGACGCACTCAAGAAGCTTGAAAAGCGTCGTGATAATGGCGAGTTCGATCTGCTGGCGAAGAAAGAAGCGCTCATCCTCAGCCGCAAAATCGAGAAGTTGCAGCACCGTTTGGGCGGCATCCGCGATATGCGTAAACTGCCCGAAATGCTGATCATCGTTGATAGCAAACGTGAAGCCACCGCGATTAAAGAGGCGAACTCGCTCCAAATTCCGGTGATGGCGCTGGCGGATACCAACAGCGATCCCGACCAGATCGATTACATCATCCCCGGCAACGACGACGCCGTGCGCGCGGTCAAGCTGGTGATGGGTGCGCTTGCCGACGCGCTGATCGAAGGTCAGCAGATGCGTAAAAGCGAAGACGGCAGCGACGAAGGCGATGCCGCGTTCTTCAGCGCCTACAGCGACGAAGAAACCAACGACGAAGCTTTGTTGGGCGCTTCGACACTGGCGAAACTGCGCGAGCAAAAATTGTTCGAGGAAGAGGACGAGGAATAAAAAGCATGGCAATCACGGCACAACAGGTCAAACAATTACGTGAAGTCACGGGCGCGGGTCCGCTGGATTGCAAGAAGGCGTTGGAAAATACCGATGGCGACATGCAGAAAGCCATCGACTTCCTGCGCGAAAAAGGGTTAGCACGCGCCGCCAAGAAATTAGGCGCGGGGCGCGCTATGAACGAAGGCTTGATCGAAACCTATCTACACTTCAACAATCGCTTGGGTGTGCTGGTCGAGATCAACTGCGAAACCGACTTCGTGGCGAACACCGAGCGCTTTCGCGGTTTCGTCAAGGATGTGGCGCTGCACATCGCCAACCTTGCGCCGGAATTCGTCAAGCGTGACGATGTGCCGCAAGCCGTGATCGACGCCGAGCGCGCCATTCAGCGCCGTCGCGTGATCGAAGAAGGCAAGCCCGAAGCCGTCGCGGATAAAATCGTCGATGGGCGCATGGATAAGTTCTTCGAGGAAATTGTGCTGATGGAGCAGAAATTCCTGAAAGACGATAGCAAGAGCATTTCGCAGTTGCTTGCCGAAGTCGTCGCGGACGTGGGCGAAAGCGTCGAAATCCGCCGCTTTGCGCGCTTCGCGTTGGGCGAAGGTGGCAGCGACGACGCAAGCAGCGAGTAAGCACGACGATGCAGGCACGCGGCGCAACTCATGCAGATCAAAGTGATCGCCGCTGCTATTGGGGGATTAGCATTCGCTAATCCCTTATTTTTGCCTGCTGGCAGCCCAATCAAACCAATTTTCTAAGGAGACTCTA
>JBGSRB010000313.1:0-4691 GCA_041737735.1 Anaerolineae bacterium
CGGCTGATATTTCGGTTGGCGCTTGCGCGGGCGTTTCAGCAGGCGCGGGCGGCAGCACGAAGCGTTCGAGCGCTTCCGCGACGCCATCGGCATCATTCGACGCGACGACGACATCCGCGGCGGCTTGCGTCTTGGCGTCCGCCTGCCCCATCGCCACGCCCACACCCGCAAACTGGATCATCTCGATATCGTTTTCGGCATCGCCAATCGCCATGATGTGTTCGGGCTTGATGCTCATCTCGCGGGCGAGTTGGCGCAGCGCCGTGCCTTTCGACGCACCAGCGGGCAGCACTTCGACCATGCCGGAAACACCCGCCTGCACCACGCGCCCCAATGCCCCGACTTGCAGATTCAACTGCCAGCGCAAGCCCTTGATCGCGCGTGCATCGCCGCAGATCGCCAACTTGTTGATCGGCGTGCTGCCGATCAGGTTTTGCAAAGGTCCCACCACTTCAAAGTTGGGTTCGTGATGCGCCATCAACACCGCCTCATAGGTCGGGTTGTTGACGCGCACCAGCAAGCGCTGTCCGCTGTAGGCGATCACGAAAAAGCCGCGATCTTCCGCAAAGGTGATCAGCCGCCGTGCCAGCGCCGCATCAAGCGTTTGCTGGTTACGCAGGTCGCCGTTGGCTTCATAGATGGTCAAGCCCTGACCATAAATGCCCGGTGTTTCCAAGCCCAACTGCGTGATCAGGTTTTCGGCGGCGCGGCGCGTTTTGCCGGTCGCCAGCACCACTTTGACGCCCTGCGCGATAGCAGCTTTGACAGCGCGTTCGACGCGCGGCGTGATCACGTGCTGGCTGTTGAGCAGCGTGCCATCGAGATCGATCACGACTATTTGCAGCGTGCGTTGTTCGGTGAGGGTGTGTGTATTTTCAGTCATAGGGGTTTCTCAATCTACCATCCAGACAGAACTATGATCGCCCAAATTGAGCGTGAGTGTGCGCGGTTTTTCCGTTTTGCGCGTGACCAGCACATCGCGCCCGATCAGGCAACCGTGCAAGCGCGCTGCCAGATCGATGATCTGGCTGTGTTCCAGCACGATGCTGCGCTCGATCTCGCAGCCGCGCAGCGTGACATGATGATAAATGCTGGTGAAAGGACCTACATAGGCATTCTCGATCACCGTGTGCGCGCCGATGATGCTGGGACCGTGAATGGTGCTGTTGCTGATGTGCGCGCCACTTTCGACGGTCACACGCGGGTCGATGTACGAGTTTTCGATCACTGCATCGGGCGCGATGGTCGGTATGAGTTCATCCAACACATGCGTATTGGCGGCGATCATATCCGGCGCTTTGCCCGTGTCGATCCACCAACCATCATGCACATGTGCCTGCACGTTATAGCCGTGATCGATCAACCACTGGATCGCGTCAGTGATCTCGTATTCGCCGCGCGCCGACGGCTGAATACTGCTGACCGCCTCATGAATGTGCTGATCGAACATGTAAATGCCCACCAAAGCCAGATCGCTTGGCGGAACTTTGGGCTTCTCGATCAAGCGCTCGATTGATCCATCAGGGCGCAGCACAGCGATGCCCAAGCCGGACGGGTCTTTGACGCGCTTCAGCACAATCTGGCTGTTCCAATCGTGATCGTTGAAGTCGTGGATCAAGGTGCTGATGCCGCCCTGAATCACGTTATCGCCCAAAAACATCACGAACCGATCATCGCCCAGAAAATCGCGCGCGGTAGCGACCGCGTGCGCCAAGCCGAGCGCGTTGGGCTGCTCGATATACGTTACGTTGACGCCGAACTGCGCGCCATCGCCCAATTCCGCGCGAATTTCCGCGCCCGTTTGCCCGATAATCACGCCGATCTCGGTCACGCCCGCGTCGCGGATCATCTCGACCACGCGCAGCAGCACCGGCTTATTCGCCACCGGAATCAACTGCTTGGCGCGCGTATAGGTGAACGGACGCAAGCGTGTTCCCTTGCCCCCGCTGAGGATCAAACCCTTCATGGTGGCGTTATTTCCCCCTTATTGAGACGCGATCACTGCCCGCCGATCAGGTTCAGGATCAGCAGGATGGCGGCGATCACGCCGAAGATGATCAGCAAGCGCCACGTGATGCCCAAGCCGCCTGTCGCGGGTGGCAGCGCGTCACGCGACGGCTTATTGTGCGTCATGGTGCGCCATTTTTCAACGGACGTTGCATCGGGCGGCAACGGATCGGGTTTGCGATCGCTCATGAGTCGGCTTGTGTATGCGAACGAATTACGCTCCATTGTAGCATAGCAGACTGCATACACGGGTTCGCAACCACCTGTCGCACATGGATCAGTTGCGATCCGCGCCGCGCGCATCTATGATGAACGCCATAGCGTATCCACGCAAAGGATAACAAAATGACCCTACACACGTTGTATATCGGCACAGCGCACAGCGACGACACGCCCGATGGCATTCACACCGCCCAATTCGACGACGAAACCGGAATACTGATCGGCACGACACCCGTAGCGCCAAACGCGGTTAAGCCGTCGTTTCTGTATCAGCACCCCACCAAGCCCGTGCTGTATGCCGTGAGCGAGAAAATAGACGGCGATGGCGGCGTCAGCGCGTACCTCGTTGCGCCCACAGGCGGGCTGCTGCCCCTCGGCGCGGATCAGTCGTCGCATGGCGGCAGCCCCTGTCACTTGATGGTAGATCGCGCCGGACGCTGGCTGTTCACCACCAACTATATGGGCGGATCGTTCGCTGTTTATCCGCTGGCGGATGATGGCGCGATCCAGCCTGCCGCGCAGGTGATCCAGCATCACGGATCGAGCGTGCATGAACGGCAAGACACCGCCCACGCGCACAGTCTCACGCTTGCGGCTGACGACTCGTGCGCGTTCGTGGCTGATCTCGGCACGGATTATTTCTACATGTATCATTTTGATGCGAACAACGGCACGCTCACACTCGACGAAGCGGCGTCGGTGCGTGTGTCGTCGGGCGCGGGACCACGCTTCAGCGCGTGGCATCCTAATGGGCGTTATGTGTACTTGCTCAACGAGTTGTCGAGCCATCTGCACGTCTACGCTTACGCCGATGGCGCGCTCACCCTGCTGCAAGACCTGCCGCTGCTGCCCCACACCTTTGCCGATGCTGCCCACACCAGCACCGCCGCCCATGTCGCAGTGTCAGCGTCGGGCGACTGCGTGTATGCCAGCAATCGCGGACACGACAGCATCGCCGCGTTTCGCGTGGGTGAAGATGGCAAGCTGACGCTGCTTAATCACGCGGCGACGCAGGGCAGCACGCCGCGTCATTTCACACTGACCGACGACGGGCGCTGGCTGATCGTCGCTAATCAGGGCAGCAATACGCTGGTCGCCTTCGCGCTCGAAGCCGACGGATCAATCGGTGGCGCGCTGTCACGCATCGACACGCCCGCGCCGCCGCTGTGCGCGTTGATCTGGCGCACGGAGTAAGCAGATCGGCATGGCACGACGCCTCACCATGACCGACATCGGCAAACTCGCTGGCGTGTCTGCGTCTACGGTATCCCGCGCACTCAGCGGCAGCAGCGCGATCCCTGACGCGACACGCCAGCGCATCCTGCGGATCGTCGCGGAACACGATTACGTGATCGACGCGCAAGCGCGCAATCTGCGCCTGCGTCGTTCGCACGCCATCGCGGCGGTTTTTCCGTTTGTGGGGGCAAGCCGCCGCCTGATCAGCGATCCGTTTTACATGGAGATGCTCGGCGCGATCAGCGATGCGCTAGATGAGCGCGGCTATGCTGTGATCGTCGCGCGCGTTCCCGCCGACGACGGCGCATGGGTGGGGCGTTATGCGGGTAATCAACGCGCGGACGGCGTGATCGTAGTGGATCGCGGGCTGCACGACGCGGGCATCCAGCGCTTGCAGGCGTTGGGCGCGCCGTTCGTCATCTGGGGATCGCCTCTGCCCGAACAGACTTATCACTCGGTGGGTTGCGACAGCGTGGCGGGCGCGCGTCACGCCGTCGCCCACTTGATCAGTTTGGGCAGGCGCGCAATCGGCTTCATCGGTGGATTCGCGCCGATGGTCGAAACCGCGCAGCGCTATATCGGCTATCAGGCGGCGCTGAGTGAAGCGGGTTTGCCGCTTGATCCGGCGCTGGTGGCGTTCACCGACTTCACGCCGGAGCAAGGCGCGCGCGCCGCCGCCCGCATTTTGCAAGCGCGTCCCGATCTGGATGGTTTGTTTGTGTGCAGCGATTTTATGTCGATTGCGATTATGGAGCATGTGCGCGCGCTCGGTCGGCGCGTGCCGGATGATCTATCCGTGGTCGGCTATGACGACATTCAGCTTGCCGCCTATTGCAGCCCGCGCCTGACCACTATGCACCAGCCGATTCATGAAGGCGGGCGGCGTTTGGTCGAAACCTTGTGCGCGCTGATCGATGATCAGCCCGTCGCGTCGGTGGTGCTGCCTGCGACGCTCGTCATTCGTGACTCATGTGGGGCGTCAGCGGTTCCGCCGCGCGGGTGAGCGCGAAGCCGCCATCCACCGGAATGAGCGCACCCGTGATGTAACGCGCCAGCGGCGACGCCAGAAAGCAGCACACCGCGCCAATATCCGCCGGATCAGCCGCGCGCCCCAACGGAATATCCTGCACGATCTGCGCGCGATCCGCGTACAACGGGGGTTCAGCGCCCGCCAGCACGCCCGCCGCAATCATGTTGACGCGCACGCCGTGCGGCGCACACTCGAC
>JBGSRB010000316.1:0-10287 GCA_041737735.1 Anaerolineae bacterium
TCAGCAGCGCCGCGCCGATGCCCGCCAACGTCACGCCGATCACGATCAGGCGATAGCGCCGCCACAAACTGATCAGTGTTCCCGTACTGATCAAGCGGATGAGGACGAACATGCCGCCCGCAGCGATCAGCGCGAGATAACCGCCGCGCGAAGCCGTGAGCAGCAGCGTGATCAGCAAGCCAAGCGCTAAGACGCGCAGCGTCCACGCGCCGATGGCTTCACGCACACCGAATGACCAGACGAACGTGATCAGCGTGAGCGGGGCGGCGAAAGCGGCTAACCATGTACTCACGCCGAAGGGGAAGAACACGCGCGGCGGCGTAAACGGCACGCCGTTGGACGCGACATCCAGCCAACCGATGGGCGTGCCTGCCAGCAGCGGCGAACCGACCAGCCAGCCGATCACCTGCGCGCCCGCGACGATCACCACCAGCGCAATGCTGAACAGCAGGGCTTCCCAGACCAACTTTTCGCGTCCGCGCTGGAAATAATCGACGATGATGAGGAAAAAGAGCAGATGCGTGATCGGAAACCAGAGATGCTCCAGCGCCATGCGCGGATCAAGGCTGACTAGCGTTGACGCGAACCAGACGATCACGGTGAGCAGCAGCGCGCCGTTTAACGGCGTGACGGGCAACCCGCCGCGTCGGGCGCGCGCGATCAGCCAGATGAGCAGGACGAGCGTCACGACGCCATGATGGATCAGGCGTGCGGGGAATAGGTTGAGGTAATAGGGCGTGATCAGGCACAGATAGACGGTGAAAAAGATCGTGAAATAGCGCAGCATCATGACCGTATCTTTGCGCGGTTACGCATACACCCACGACTCATCTTTGACCACTTGCTTATCGATGAAGCGCCCGACGGGTGTCAGCGAATCATGCACGAACACGATGATCGGGTTGTGTTCAAGCGCCCACGCCTGCCAGATGCGCTTATTTTCGAGCGTGACCAGCGGCTCGACATCGTAGGCGGTCATCCAGCCGAGCCGCGCGAAATGGATCGCGTAGCTGGCGAGATCGCACACGAACAGGATCGGCGGGTCGCCATCGAGGATCACGCTCATATGCCCCGGTGTGTGACCGGGTGTGACGACTCCGCGCACGCCGGGGGCGAGTTCGATATCGCCATCGAGCAGGCGCATTTGCCCGTTGTCGATCAACGGCTGAAAATTGTCGGAAAAGTAGGTGGCGCGCGTGCGTTCGTTGGGGCGGATGGCGTCGGCATGTTCGCGGCGCTGCACGACATATTCGGCATTCGGGAAGGTCGGCACGATCACGCCGTTCGCATCAAGGTGGGTCGCACCACCCACATGATCGGCGTGCAGATGGGTGACGATCACGAGATCGATCTGTTCGGGCGTGATGCCGATGCGCGCTAACGCAGCGGGGATGCCGCCGTTGCTTTCCAGTCGCACGATCTGGCGCTGGCGGGCGTTGAGTTTGTCGCCATTGCCGGTGTCGATCAGGATGTTCTGGGTGGGCGTTTGCACGAGTAAGCAGTGATGCGCCATCGGCAGCAGGTTGTCGGCGTTGGGCGTGATGTAAGAGGAATACAACGGGCGCGGCACTAAGCCGAACACGCCGCCCGCGTCCATCATGGTTTGCGATTCGTGGATCAGGTAGATGCGATTCGCGCCATGCTGAAAAAACGGTGCGGTCATGCCATCCAGCTTTCAAACTGCGCCACCAGCACGGCGCGTTGATCTTTGGGTAAAAAGGCGGAACGGGCAGCCGTCAGCGTTTTGAGCTTGAGATCGTCCAGTGTGAGCGACGTGTGCGCGATCACGGTGGCGAACTCGTCGCTCAGGGTGATGCCGCTGACGCACGGATCATCGGTGTTGAGCGTGAGCGGAACACCGCGCAAGAATAAGGGCGTGATCGGGTGCTGTGCCATGCCCGCCACCGCGCCGCTTTGCACGTTGCTTGTCGGGCAAACTTCCAAGACCGTCCCTTGTTGGCAGATCAGGTCGATCAGAGCGCTATCTTCGATGGCGTGAATGCCATGCCCGATGCGATCCACGCCGAGTTCGACGGCTTCGCGCACGTTATCCGCGCCCGCCCACTCGCCCGCGTGGATGGTCAAGCCCAAGCCTTCTTCTTTGGCGCGCTCGAACAGCATGAGGAAGGGCTTGGCACTGTATTCGGCTTCCTGTCCGGCGAGATCAAGCCCGACAACGCCGCGATTCTTGAAGGCGATGGCGATCTCGGTCACACGCTTGCCGATGTCGATGCTTTCGTGGCGGTTCATCGAGAGGATCAAGCGCACCTGAATGTTATGCTGGGCGCTGGCGCGTTCGGTGGCGGCGCACACCCATTCGACGATTTCGCCATAATCGCAGCGGATCAGGTTGTTGAGCGCCTGCGGCGTGAAGCGCAGTTCCATGTATTTGATGTTATCGGCGGCGGCGTCGGCAATGGCTTCTTCGGTGATGCGGACGATCACTTCTTGCGATTGGAAGAATTGGCGCAGCACGCGAAATTTGCCTAAGAAATTTTCCCACGTATAGGGGGCATCGGGCATGACCTGCACATGTGGGCGCAACCCTTCGGCGTTGTAAGCGGGCAGGTTAGGGATGTTGTACTCGCGGGCGATGTCGATCAACGTGTCGAGACGCAGTGAACCTTCGAGATGCCGATGCAGTTCGATCTTGGGCAGCGCGTGGAAGTGATCGTATGCGTGCAAGGTGGTTCACCCTTCAAATCAATAGTTGAAAACGCACCGCGTAGGGTGCGCGTACATATTGATGCCGATTGTACGCTAAGCCGTCGCGCTTGGCAGGTGATTTTGTCCTCATTTATGATTTTTGATAGCTTTTTCACGACATTTTGATGGTTTCTTGGGAAAAGCGCGTGATTACCGGCTGTACGCAGGCATTCACTGCATGATAGGCTGGTGCGCCTTGCACGGCTAGAACATGCAAAGCCTAAAGCGGAATCTGCGAATGGACAAGGAAAAATGACACGAATCGCTTTACTCGCTGATATTCATGGCAATTTGCCTGCCCTTGAGCGCGCCATAGTTGATATGCGGCAGTTTGCGCCCGATCATGTGGTTGTGGCGGGCGATATGGTGAACTGGGGACCGTTCTCAGCCGAAGTGATGCAGATCATCCACGAGAAGCGTTGGACGATGATTCGCGGTAACAATGAATACTACTGCATCAATGCCTTGGCGCCGCGCCGCCCTGATGCTTGGGCAAGTTTCACGCTGCTCGACTGGTTACGTGATCAGGTTGGGGATTGGCACTATGTGCTGGCGGGCTTGCCCGATGATCTGCTGCTTTTGTATCCCGATGCGCCGGATGTTCACCTGTGTCATGGGATTCCGGGTGATTGCTGGACGGGTATTTATGCGGCTGAATTCGACACGGATAGTCAGGTCAGCGCATGGTTAGCACCGGGACGCGCGCAGACTGTTTTCTGTGGGCATACGCACATCCCGTTGAAACGCACGGTGGGAGATTATCATATTTTCAATCCGGGATCGGTTGGCGTTCCGTTACTGGGTGAATCCGTGAGCAGCTACATGATTCTGGATGGCACACCGCACGGGTGGAAATTGGCACATCATCGCACCCTGCCACTCAACGACTTATCCGTGTTGATGGCGGCATGGGAAGATCAACAATTCCACCAGCGGGGCGGCACTACGGCGCAGTTAATCATCGAAGAATTTAAGCAAGCTCGCGTGATTTTGCATGGCTTTAACACGTGGATGAAAGCGGAACATCCCGACGAAACCGCGACAAATGATCATGTGACGACATTTTTAGCGGTCGATTCTGATCCGTATGTGCCGAAGCCTTATCTTCAGTCACCGGAAAACCAGTATGTGAGCTAATCGCGTTCTGCCAGCAGCCAGCTCCAGTAGCGCCACGCGAGATAGACGCCGAGCGTGGCAGCGGCGGCGGGCAAGCCATCACGCGCGATGACCCACAGCAGCGGATCGACGTTGGGCTGCACAGAAAAATGGATGAGCAGATCGAAGGCGCGCAGCAATACGCTGATGCCGATAAACCCCGCGCAGATGAAAAACCCGAGATAATGCGGCTGCGCGTGCGTCATCATGCCGAGTCGATAGCTGAGTAAGCCTAAGACGATCAGCGCCACGACAACGCCCAGACTGCCGATCAAGGCGAACCATTCAAGCAGCATGAGTCACCGTCCTGCGGTCATACGGCGATACAAGAGCAGGCTTAACAGCGCGAGGATCGCGCCGCCGACACCGATCATCACGCTGGCGAGCGCATCGGTGCCGGGGGCGTTAACGCTGGTTTGACGCACTGCGCCCGCGCCAAACAGCAGCACGGGCAGCAGAAATAGGCGGAAATGGGTGCTTTCGTTAGAAAAGCGTTGGTAAAAGCGGGCGATGAGCAACAGGAACAAAATCAGCGCAGCGAGGAGAAACCAACCGTAGAGGATCAACAGTTGGCTTAGTGCGTCGGGGGTCACGTTTTTCGCAGACCTTCGATCACGCGATTGATGGCGATGACACGAAAATCGCGGTTATCGCACGCGCGGATGAATTGGTCGATCAGCGCGCGCAGTTCGGCGTCACCCGCCAGTCGATAGACCTGCGTTGTGCCAGCCGTTTGCGCCGTCAGCACACCGCGCAGGGCGAGATCGCGCAGTTCGCTTTCGACGTGGTTGACCTCACGTCCGGTAAATTCCGCGATATTGGCGGCATTGTTGGCGACGTGGGGGTTATCGTGAAAGAAGCGCACTAAATCCCACTTGATGAACGTGTTGACTTTGGTATCGATGAATGCCAGCAGCATTTCGGTGGGGTAGGTGCGCCCGCTGTCCGTTTGCATAAGCGTGTTGTCCTATCCTTTCGGATTCGTCATGGAATGGTGCGCTGATTTCCATGTGTGATCGGGAAGCCCACAGCGCGATTATGACACGCTGTGGGCAAAAGCAAAATGTTTTGTTTTAGTCGCTCAATCTGTTCAAGCGGTGTTGCTGATGCTGCCTTGTCGATCCTGTTTCAGGTGGCATTGCTTGTATTTCTTGCCGCTGCCGCACCAACAGGGATCGTTGCGACCGAGACTTTCACGCGCGCTCTTGCGGACGGGTTCGGGCTTGTTCGCTGCCGCGCCGTTGCTTGTGCCGGCTGTCGCCACCATGCCCGGACGCACCGCTTGAATATTGCGGACGCGCGGCGCTGCCATCTGTTGGTTCAACTGCACGCGGAAGATGCCGCGCACGGCTTGTGCGTCGATCTCGGTTTGCAAGCCCTGCCACATCTCAAAGGCTTGACGCTTGTATTCGACCAGCGGGTCGCGCTGCGCGATCGCCATCAAGCCGATGCCTTCACGCAGCATGTCGAGATCGGTCAGGTTGCGCCGCCAGTGCGTGTCCATGGCGTTGAGCATGACCAGACGCTCGGCGCGCGGCATGATGTCAGCACCGAGTTCGGTGGCTTTGCGGTCGTAAGCCTCTTGCGCGGAGTCGAGCAGCAGCGCTTCGAGATCGTCGGCGTCTTCGATGTCCGCCAGCGTGTCGGGCGTGATGTCTTCCGGCACGGGGAACAACGTGAACAATTGACGATGCAGCAGATCAACATCCCACTCGGACGGGTCGAGATCGGCGGGCGCGTATTCGTCCACCATTTGCCCGATCTCAGTTTCGAGAATCTGGAGAAAATCGTCGCGCAAGTCTGAGCGCGTGAGAATCTGCGCGCGCTTGGCGTAGAGGGCTTCACGCTGCTTGTTGACCACATCGTCATATTCCAGCACGCGCTTGCGGATGTCGAAGTTGTGTCCTTCGACGCGCACCTGCGCTTGGGTGAGCGACCTAGTGACGATGGCGTTCTCGATGGGTTCATCTTCGGGGATGTTCGCCCATTCCATGAAGTTTTTCACGCGGTCGCCGCCGAAACGCTTCATGAGATCATCCTCAAGGCTGAGGAAGAAGCGCGTTTCACCGGGATCGCCCTGCCGACCCGCGCGACCGCGCAACTGATTGTCGATGCGGCGCGCTTCGTGGCGTTCCGTGCCAAGCACATATAAGCCGCCGACGGCACGCACCTGCTCGCGCAAGGGAATGAGTTCCGCGGTGATGTCGCGCACGAGCGCGGCGTATTCTTCCTGCGAAACTTCGGTGATGTCGCGCCCCTGCTGTTTGAGGCGTTCGCGCGCTGTGCCGTCGGGATTACCGCCGAGCAGAATGTCAACACCGCGCCCCGCCATGTTGGTCGCGATCGTGACCGCGCCCCAACGTCCCGCTTGGGCGATGATGTCGGCTTCGCGTTCATGCTGCTTGGCGTTCAGCACTTCGTGGGGGATGCGTTCTTTGGTCAGCGCTTTGCTGAGGCGCTCGGATGTTTCGATGGCGACCGTACCGATCAGCACAGGTTGTCCGACTGCCTGACGCGCTTTGATCTCTTCGATCAAGGCTTTGAACTTGGCGCTTTCAGTGGCGAAGATCAGGTCTTCAAAGTCGCGGCGGATCATCGATTTGTTGGTGGGAATGGCGACGACTTCGAGAGTATAGATTTTCTCGAATTCTTCCGACTCGGTCAGCGCTGTACCGGTCATGCCGCCGAGTTTGGCATACATGCGGAAGAAATTCTGGAAGGTGATGGTCGCCAGCGTCATGTTTTCGCGGCGAATCTCGACGCCTTCTTTGGCTTCAATGGCTTGGTGCAAGCCTTCGCTAAAGCGGCGTCCGTGCATCAGCCGCCCCGTGAATTCGTCCACGATTACGACTTGATCATCCTGCACGATGTAATCTTTATCGAGGTGATACAACGCCAGTGCGCGCAGCGAATTATCGAGATAGGGGATCATGTCGGCGTTATCAGGGTGATACAACTGCTCGATCCCAAGCGCGCGTTCGACTTTTTCGACGCCAACATCGGTCAGATAGGCGACACGATCTTTCAAGTCGATGATGTAGTCTTGATCGGGTTCTTTGGCGACGACGCTTTCGGCGCTGCTCGGCTTCAGCCGCTTGACCACTGCCGCAAAGCGCGCGTAGAGATCGCTTGGTTGTTCCGCTTGCCCGCTGATGATCAAGGGGGTGCGCGCTTCGTCGATGAGAATGTTATCGACTTCGTCCACGATGGCGAAGAACAGATCGCGCTGCGCTTTTTCGCGCAGGTCAGTGACCATGTTATCGCGCAGGTAATCGAAGCCGAACTCGTTGTTCGTGCCATAGGTGATGTCGGCGGCATAGGCTTCGTGACGCTGCACCGGGCGCAAGTTCTGGATGCGCGCATCGATCGAGGGCGAGTCGGGATCGAAGACGAACGACGACATGCTGGCGTCAGCGCCCATGCTTTGGATCACGCCGACCGACAAACCCAAGAAATGATAAATGGGACCCATCTGCTGCACGCCGACTTTGCTCAAGTAGTCGTTGGGTGTGACCAGATGCGCGCCTTTGCCCGCCAGCGCGTTGAGATACAGCGGCAGCGTGGCAGCCAGTGTTTTACCTTCACCGGTTTTCATTTCCGCGATGCGCCCTTCGTGCAGCACAATGCCGCCGATCATCTGCACATCGTAATGACGGAAGCCCGTGCTGCGCATGGATGCCTCACGCACGACGGCGTAGGCTTCAGGCAGCAGGTCGTCAAGCGTTGCACCCGCCGCCAAGCGTGTTTTGAATTCGTCAGTTTTGGCACGCAGTTGATCGTCGGTCAGGTTATGCAGCGTCGGTTCGAAGCTGTTGATCTGCTCGACGGTCTCCCGATAGCGTGATAGGGCGCGCTCAATGGGGTCGCCCATCACCTTTTTGACCAATCGTGTGAACATAATGTCCTCTAGGTGTTCCGCCTGTTGTAGTTCAGTTGGTGTTATGCGCGCACATTATAGCACACGAAGTTCAGCGAACTGTTAGAATCCCACTAGAGGGACGCAGGCACAAGCAGGCGAACCAATCCAGTCCAGATTGGTCTGCTTGTATTTGCGATCATGTGCTGCGACACTTGCGTATATGACAACACAAACTCCCGCTTTACAACACAGTTATGTCGTGGAACATTCGCCTATTTTTTACGGGTGGGTGGTCTGGTTCGTTTGCATGGTTGGGCTGGTGGCGACCGCCCCCGGACAGAGTTTCTCGATCTCGCTGTTCATCGATTACTACATTGTCGATTTCGGCTTGGATCGCACGACGGTTTCGGGCTTGTTCGGCTTAGGGACGTTCATCTCGGCGTTCGCGCTGACGTGGGTCGGGCGGCAGATCGACCGTTATGGCAACCGCCGCATGAGCGTGATCATCGCGCTGTTGTTCGGGTTGGCGCTGCTGGCGTGTTCGCTGATCATGGGTCCCATCACGCTGTTGATCAGCTTCATCGCCATTCGTGGGTTGGGACAAGGGGCGCTCGGTCTGGTCAGCACGACGGGGGTCGCGCAGTGGTTTCGGCGGCGGCGCGGTCAGGTGCTTGGCTTCGCCATGATCGCGTTCGCGCTGTTTCAGCGCTTTTATCTGCCGGCGATGCAGTCGTTTATCGACACCCACGGGTGGCGCGCCGCGTGGGTGCTGTGCGGATTGGTGCTGCTGGTGGGCGTGCTGCCGCTGCTAGCAGTCTTTGTGCGCGACCGCCCCGAACCGTTTGGTTTGACGCCCGATGGCGCGAGCAAGGCGATCACGGATGCGGCGAACAGCGTGCCGGAAGAAAACTGGCAGTTATCCGAGGCGCTGCGGACGCCGCTGTTATGGGTGTTCACGATTGCGCGCATGTTGGCGGGCGCGTGGGGAACGGCGCTGATCTTTCATCAGGTGTCGCTGTTTCAAGCAAACGGTTACAGCGCTGAGATTGCCGCGAATATCTATGGTGAGATGGCGGTGATCACGGCGTTCATTATGCTGCTGTCGGGCTGGTTGATCGACCGTGTGCGTCCGGGTTTTGTGATCGCGCTGCAAATGTTGGCGTTGATTGCGATCAGCGTATTGATGGCTGATCTGAACGATGGGCTGCTGCTGCCCTATACCTTGGCGCTGAGTGTGTTCATGGGCTTAGGTGCTGTGTTCGATAGCTCGGTGTGGGTGACGCTGTTCGGCAGACAACATCAAGGCGCGATTCGCGGCTTTGTGACGACGACGATGATCATCGGCACGGCGGGCGGACCCTTGATCTTCGGCATGGTCTACGATCTGTTTGGCAATTATGACGCGGCGCTGTGGTTGGGTGCCGGGTTGGCGGTGATCGCGCTGGTATTGGGCTTAATGGTGAAGAAGCCCGTCAAGGCGGTGACGTTACAAGTCGAGTGACCAGCGCGCCGCCGCGCGCATGCCGAAGCGGGCGATTAGATCATGTAGGGTGCGGATGGTGAAAGTCAACGCACCCGCTGCTACAGCTAAAAACATCAAAGTAGGCAAGGGCAGTTCCCCCGCTGAGAAGAGCAGCAGCGTGATCATGATCACGCCGCAGTAAGCCAGCAGCAGAAGCACGACCCCATAGATCAGCCACGAGGCTAACAGCAGCGCGCCTGCTGCGGCGAATGCGCCGCCTGTTCCCCATGATTTAGCGGAATATGCGACACCGACCGCCGCCGCCGCGCGCACACGCCAGATCGGTTCGATCATGAGGGGCGCGCCGACTAATCCCCCCGCGATCACAAAGGTGATCAACCAGAGGGGAGCATTAGTCGTGGACGCTGAGCCATAATGGCGCACCGTTTCGCTAAGCCACACGATCAGCACGCCCAAGCGCAGCCCGATCACGCGCGCGGTGACGCGCCACGCGCGCATTTGCGCTGTCCCCACTTTGGCGCGGATCATCTGATTGATGCCCAATGGGGTCAGGCGCAGCAAATCCCAACGGTTGGCGCTATGTTCACCGCTGATGGCGCGGATGCTTTGATTGAGCGCGCCGAGATCGACCAGCAGGATCGCGCCTAAGCTCAGGGCTGTGCTGCCCAATACATAGGTGGGTATGTCGATCAATCGTAGAATGCTGCCGCGATAAAAACTGCTGATTTGCACCGTTTCGATGATGACCAGCGCCAGATATAACACAATAGGCAGCACGGCAGCGAACGCGATCCAGCGGATGGTTTGGCGGCGTAGTGAGTCGGCGCTGCCCATCCATGCGACGCGGCGCGTGTCGCGCAGGAACAGCGGGTTAGTCTTCAGTTGGCTGAAGGGCGTTGGGGGCAGCAGGCGTTTCATTGAGCAGTCCTAAGGCGCGCAGCAGGTTAACTTCTTCGGCGCGCACGCTTTCAAGTAAAGGCAGGAAGCGCGCATCGAGCGACACGGCATAGCTCAGCCAGCGCTCGGCAGTGGGCAGATCACCGATCAGTTGGTAGCCGACGCCGAGTTCAGCGTAAAGCGCGGG
>JBGSRB010000344.1:0-2582 GCA_041737735.1 Anaerolineae bacterium
CTGAATCCGCGCGCGATGCCGATGGTCACGCGGTTGAGCGCGCCCACTTCGATCAACGTGAGGAAGGCGCGCAGGGCGGTTTGCTGAGTGAGGTTGGCAGCACGTTCGAGCGCGATTTCCACCTGCGCCGCCAGATCAGCCGCCGCGCCCGCCCGCAGTAGCGGATTGGTTTCGTCGGCAAACGGCGGGATTAGCGTGCGGCAGATCAGGTCGAGCGTGGCGCGTTGTGGGGGTGTGAATAAGGTCATGGCGGCGCATCCGTTTATAAAGCCCTGCTGATTTACTGATTATCATACGCCAGCACCGCTAAGTTATGCTAGAATCGCGCTAAGATCACGAGGGGGATCAATGCCCGAACACGATGTGCTGTCAAAATCCGTCGAGGATTTCCTCAAAGCTGTCTATGCGCTCGAACATGGTCAAAATGGCGAGCGTGTTTCGACCAACACCCTGCGCGACGCGCTTAACATCACCGCGCCGTCGGTCACGGATATGGCGCAGCGCTTAGTCGCCGCTGGTTTGGTCGATTATCAGAAATATCGCGGGGTGGTGCTGACCGATGCCGGACGCGACATCGCGCTGCGCGTGATCCGCCGCCACCGCTTGATCGAATTGTATCTCGTGCGCGAGCTGAGCTATGAACTGCATGAAGTTCACGACGAAGCCGAACGGCTCGAACACGCCGTGAGTGATCGCTTTGTCGAAGCGATCGCGCATAAACTGGGTGATCCCGAATTTGACCCGCACGGCGACCCGATCCCGTCGGCGGACGGCACGATGCTTCAGCGCGACTTACTGCCGCTGACCGATCTGGCGAGTCACAGTCCGGCGGTGATCTGCCGCCTGCTGACCAGCGACGCTGATATGCTGCAACACATTCTCGATCGCGGGTTTCACCTGCACGCGCGCCTCGAGATCGTCGGGCGTGATCCGTTCGAGGGTCCTATCACGGTGCTGATCGAGGGTGAGGCGCGCGTGTTGGGGCATCAGGTGGCGGCGCATGTGCTGGTGGCGGAAGCGGGCTAAGCAAACGCTGATAGACAGAACCTAGTCGAATATGGTATACTAGGAACGTAATCACAAGTTAAACGACGCAGGGGCGCACGAGCGAAATAGCTCGCGCGCCTTTCTTAACCTTAAGCGCCTCACACTCGATGGCACAGCCTGCGCTGTGTCTTTCTGATCTTGGGGTCTGGTGTGGTTGTAGACAGCGTTGGGCTGTGGGCAGCAGTGCGCTGCGGACAACGCATTGGTGTTTTCATGAGGAGCGGTGATAAAAATGAGTCAGCCTCAATATCTTACGCCTGAAGGTTTGGAAAATTTAGAGAATCGCCTCAAACACTTGCTCGAAGTGCGGCGCGCTGAAGTGGCGGAACGCTTGCGGCAGGCGCTCGAAGAAGGCGGCGATTTAAGCGAAAATGCCGAATATGAAGACGCGAAAAATGAACAGGCATTCGTTGAAGGCGAAATTTTCCGCTTGGAGACGATCCTGAGCAACGCGCAGGTGATCGAGAACACGGGCAAGAAAGATCACGTGGTGCCGGGCGCGTTCGTGACGGTGGTTGAAGATGGCATGAAAGAGAAAGAGGTCTATCATGTCGTGGGCAGCGCCGAAGCCGACCCCGCCGAAGGCAAAATTTCGGTCGATAGCCCGCTCGGTAAAGCGATGATGGGCAAGAAAGTGGGCGACCGCATCACGGTGAACGCGCCTGCGGGCGAAATCGTGTTCGTGATCAAAGCGATCAAGTAAGCGGGGCTTGAAGCTTCACGCACGATCGACAACTGAAAAAATCAAGACGGGGCGTTCACATGCTGGAACGCCCCGTTTATTTTTTGGGTTGTCAGCGTGCTGATTACGCCAGCACTTTACGGAACTTGTAGCCATAGACGATGATGCCGCGCTCGCCTTCGCTGGTCAGCTTGCGCGTGACCATTTCGACGCGATCGCCAATGGTGGGCAGTTCGTCAATGTCGGTGATCTGCGCGGTGATCATCTGCCCTTCGTCCAGCTTGACCAGCGCCAGCACATAGGGCGCTTGATCTTCATAGCCCGCAGGCGCTTCCTGCACAATGGTATAGCTGTAGACTTCACCCGTGCCGACGAACGTATACTTTTCGCTCGGCAGGCTGATCGGTTGCTGATCGTTCATCATCGGCGTTTTCGTCAACGTCCCACTGCCAGCGGCACGCGCGTTTCGACCTGCACAGGCTGCGTGTTGGTCTGCACGCGGGTGTCATCAATGATCACGGGGCGGGGCTGAAGCTGGACGCTCCCGTTTTCGTAACGCACGCCTTCAAGACGATAACGTTGGTTGTTCATGCGCCAGTGACGTGAAATTTGCATGGTGTCGTGTTCTCCTTACGTAAGATGGATTGTGCCGTTTGGAACAATCTGATGGGTTGATAGTACGCCTAAACATCTGTCAAAACCTATCAGGCTTGCGCCATGTTCCCTCAAAAGCTGTCAGATAGGTTTTGACAGATGTCGAAAAACAGTCGTTTAATCCGCGCGCAGCACGTGTGTGATCGCCGTCGCGCCCAAGCCGCCCACACTCTGGATCAGCGCGGTGCGCGCGTTCGCC
>JBGSRB010000358.1:0-8346 GCA_041737735.1 Anaerolineae bacterium
CAGGTGCAGCAGTCGCCGCCGGACGTGCTGGCGCGCCGCCCGCTTTTTCCGCCTTCTTACGCTCTTTGATCACATCCGTATGTTCCCACCCACCGCGTGCTTCGGCTTCCTCGGTGGCAGTCGTCGGCGCGATCATTTTCCAATAGCTGAACGGTTTCGACAGCCGCTCCTTGTCGTGAATGTGATTACCCGTGCGATCATAACTTGCCAACTCGTAATCATGATCCATCTTGATCGCATCGAACGGGCAGAACTCAGCGCAATAGCCGCAGTTCATGCAAATGTCGATGTCGATGAAGAACGCCGTTGGTTCAGGCACCGGGCGCTTGGTCACCGGGTCTTCACCACGCACGATCCAGATGCACTGCGGCGGGCAGACTTTCGCGCAAATGCCGCAGCTTGTACACCAGTCGTGACCGGGGCGATCAGGATGATCGGCTTCTTCCGTGACCAGAAACGGCACGAAGCGGAAGCGCTCCGGCGTGGCGAGTTTTTCATCGGGATACTGCACTGTATAAATGCCGCGCCCCTCTAAACCTTGGCGGTGCGAAAAATCGCCCTCTTTGGTCACGCGGCGACCAAAATAACGCAAGTCTTCAACAAACGTCTCGACAAAATGCTTGATCGTGACGCGCATACCCTTGAGAATACCAATTCCGTACATTGTCGCTCCTACCGATCCGTTTCGCCCAACACAATGTCGATGCTGCCGAGGATCGCCACCACGTCCGCCACTTTATGCCCCTTGCACATCTGACCTAACGCCGTCAGGTTGATGAACGATGGGGCGCGCACATGATAACGCCACGGGTTTTGGGGACCTTTCGGATCGCCCTGCGACACCACGTAAAAACCGAGTTCACCCTTCGGGTTTTCGACACGTCCATATGCCTCACCAAGCGGCACACGCGGCATGTAGATCGCCTTGTTGCCGCTGAAGATACTTTCACCGTGCGTCTTTTCGAGGCGCGGCAGAATTTGCTTGAGAATCCGCACGCTTTCGCGCATCTCGTCAATGCGGATCAAGTAGCGATCGTAAATATCACCGTTGTAACGCACCGCCACATCGAAATCAAGCTCGGGATAGATGCTGTATGGCTCAGCCCGGCGCACATCATACGGCACGCCTGATGCGCGCAGCACAGGCCCTGCCGTGCTGTAGGCGATTGCCATATCTTTGGGCAGATAACCGACGCCAATCGTGCGCGCACGGATGATTTCGCTGTCCGTCAAGAAATTGTCGAGTTCGTCAATCGCTTGCGGAATGCGCTCGTTGATCAACTCGGTCAGATATTCCATCGTGTTGAAATCGCGCACGATGTCGTTGACCTGCAAGGCGGTCGAGTGGATGCGTTCGGGCAGGTCTTTGGCGAGTCCCTGAAAGCGCATGTAATTGGGCATCATGCGGCTGCCCGCTGTCGCCTCAAAGAAGTCAAGGATGCGCTCGCGCTCGGCAATCGCATACAACGCCGGGGTGAAGAACGCGCCCAAGTCGTTGAGCAGGAAGCCAATCGCCCAGAAGTGATTAACGATGCGCGTCAGTTCAACCATCAACACACGGATCACTTCGGCGCGATAGGTCGGCGGCTGATAACGCGCGCCCATTGCCAGAAGCTGCTCGACTGACAGCACATAGCCGTGATTATTCGACATGCCGCTGATGTAATCCAGCCGATCCGTAAATGGGATGTTGTGCAACCACGCATTGCGCTCACCAATTTGCTCGTGATTGCGATGCAGATAGCCCATCACCGGTTCGAGATAATCGACCGTTTCGCCATCCAGCGTGACCACCATGCGGAACACGCCGTGCGTACTGGGGTGATGCGGTCCTAGATTGACGATCAGCTTATCGGTCTTCATCTCGTCGTCAGTGAACGACTCGACATTGACGCCCAAGCCCATGCCCGCGTAGAGCGCGCTTTCGGTGTCATCGCTCAAGCGCGACAAATCGAGATCATCGGGATACTTCACATTTTTACCGAAGATGTTCAATTCTTCGGCGCGCCGCACATACCCTTTGGGCCAACGGCTGTCAAACGGCTTATGTTCTTCTTCGTAGTAGGCTTCGCGCCAGTCTTTCCGCATCGGGTGACCGTTAAAGCCATCCCACAGCAGAATGCGCTTGAGATTCGGGTGTCCCGGAAAGCGGATGCCGTACAGGTCATAGGCTTCGCGTTCTTGGAAATCAACGCCGGGCCACACCTCGATCAGCGACGGAATTTCGGCATTCTCGCGTTCGGTTTGCGCCTTGATCACCAGCGCCGCACCGCCCGTCGTGCGATAGGTGTGATACACCATCTCCATGCTGTCTTCGACGCCCAGATAATCGACCGCCGTCGCGCTGGAGAGATAATCGAAGCCCAGTTCATCGCGGGCAACGCGCGCCACTTCAACCAACTGCGCGCGATCGACCACGACGCCGCCGTAACCCTGACGGCTGTCGTCTTGCACCGCAGCGGGAAAGCGCTCTTTGAGAAACGCAATCGCGTCGTCAATGCTGCCCGTCGAAGCGGGCGCAACCATTTGATCGGTCATGCTTGATTACCCTTCCGTCTCTTGCTGGCGGGCGCGCTTACGCGCGAGCGCTTCTTCACGCTTACGCAAACGCTCGGCTTTTACGGGGTCAAGTTCCTCAACTTCGGCGGCGGTCGGCGCTTGCGCGGATGCAGCAGGCGCAGGCGCAGCTTTCTTATTCTTCTCGACCACATCGACGGCAGCTGCGGGCAGTTCGCGCATGGCAGGCGTTTCGGAACCAGCAGCGGCACGCTGTGCCTGCAAGCGGATCAATTCCATCTGGCGCGGGTCGATGATGTCGGGGCCCAGAATCGGCACCGGAACCGGATCGGAAGGACCCACTCCATACCACGGAATGTCTTCCAGATTCGCCAGCGATTGCCCGTCGATCTTCTTTTGCAGCGCGATCAAGCCGAACAGCAGCGCTTGCGGTGTGGGCGGGCAACCCGGTACATACACATCGACCGGCACATACTGATCAATGCCCGACACGACGTTGTAACCCTCTTTGAAGGGCCCGCCGCCGCTGGCGCACGCGCCCATCGCCAGAACATACTTGGGTTCGGGCATTTGGTTATACAGGCGCACGATCGGCACAATCATTTTCTTGGTCACCGTGCCGCTGACGATCATCAAGTCAGCTTGACGCGGCGAAGCGCGCATCACTTCCATGCCGAAGCGCGCAGTGTCATAGCGCGCGGCGGCAGTGGCGATCATCTCGATGGCGCAGCACGCCAAGCCGAACAACAGCGGGAAGATCGACGACCGACGGCTCCAATTGTAAATACGACTCAAACTGGTGATAGCTAGATTTTCTTGCAGTTCCGCCGGAACTGGAAATTCCGTGTTGTGCAAGTCCCGCATTTGAATGTCGCTCATGCTGAGCTGACCTCCTCATACCACTCTCGGAGTATATCCTTGAGAATGCTGTCATTCGCCAACGACGGATCATCCGCGAAATTGGGTAAGGTGATGATCCACCGGAATAGCTGGTCTAAACCCACTGTCTCAATGTCAACATCGGCGTGTGCGTCGATCAACGCCAGCACGATCTCGTAAGAACCTTCCCAATACAGGGCGTTAAATTGCGGTTGATCGCTCATTACAACCTATTTTAACGCATGTTACGCCGAATGCACGCCAATTGTATGATAGCAATCTGAGATATTGCGCGCTTACTCGCGGTTATCGATCTGCGCGCGCTGAAGCTGTCCGCTGAAATCGACGTAAACCGACTTCCACTCGGTGAAGGTGTCGAGCGCCGTCTGCCCGGCTTCGCGCATCCCGTTGCCTGTGCCGCGTGTGCCGCCGAACGGAAATTGAATTTCCGCGCCCGTCGTGCCGTGATTGATGTAGACAATGCCCGTCGTCAAGTCGCGGATGGCGCGGAACGCCGCGTTTACATTCTCGGTGAAGATGCTGCTCGACAAGCCGTAGCGCACATCATTATTGACCGCGACCGCGTGATCGAGGTCATCCACTTCGATCACCGACAGCACGGGACCAAAAATTTCTTCGCGGGCGACGCGCATTTCGGGCGTGACATTGGCAAACAGCGTCGGCTGATAGAAATAGCCTTTGGACAATTCCGCCGGACGCGCACCGCCAGCAACCAAGCCCGCGCCTTCGCTTTGCCCGATGCCGACATACTGCTCGACTTTAGCCAGCGCCTTCTGATTGACCAAGGGACCCACATTCACGCCCTCGTGCAAACCATCCCCAAGACGCGAGGCGCGCGCGCTTTCGACCAGCGCCTCGACCAAGCGCGCCTTAATGCCCTTCTGCGCGATCAAGCGACTAGTCGCCGTACAGCGCTGACCGGTGGTGCCGAACGCGCTCCACGTGATCGCCTGTACCGCCAGATCGAGATTAGCGTCATCCAACACGATGATCGCGTTCTTGCCGCCCATCTCCAGCGTGACTTTTTTACCGAGCGCCGCGCCCTGCGTATAGACTTTCAAACCCGTGTCGGTCGATCCTGTGAACGAGATCACGCGCACCGACGGATGAGCCGCCAACGCCGCGCCCGCTTCACCCGCACCCAACACAAGATTTAGCACGCCAGCGGGCAAACCCGCATCAATGAACGCCTGCACAAATGCCGCGCTCACGGCGGGCGTTTCCTCACTCGGCTTCCACACCACCGTGTTACCAGCCACCAACGCAGGCAGCATCTTCCAGCTTGGCACCGCCACGGGGAAGTTCCACGGCGTGATCAGACCAACAATCCCGACCGAATCGCGCAGCGCCATCCCGAACTTATTGGGCATCTCGACAGGCGCGGTGTAGCCGTGCATCCGGCGACCTTCGCCGCCCATAAAGTACGCCATGTCGATGGCTTCCTGCACATCGCCGCGCGCTTCGACCAACACCTTGCCCATTTCCTGCGTCATTAGGCGCGAGAGTGCTTCTTTGCGTTCGGTCAGCACCGCCGCCACCTGATACAGGATTTCGCCGCGCCGAGGCGCGGGCATCAGCCGCCAGTCGTTATACGCTGCTTGCGCTGCCGCTACCGCCGCATCAACATCCGCCTGATCGGACTGCGCCGCGTGTGCGACCACGTCCTCGGTGGCAGGATTATAGGATGCAAAGGTCGCACCACTGCGCGCCGCCATCCACTCGCCGCCAATGTAATTTAAGACCTGATCGGTCATAAAGCCGTCTCTTTCTTAACGATGCACTTTCAAATAGTGTAGCCGCACAAGCGGCGGGGCGCAAAATGCACGCTGAAGTATAAAAAAGCGCGGATCGTTTGTCAACAATTTCACAATGTGCGGGGAATCACTTTAAGTCAATTGCGGAGTTTTTTGGGGCAGACCTATGTGTCTGCCCCAAAACATCTTTCACCCTGCCCCGTCACGCAGCATTTGCGCGAACGGATGAGGCATTCCACCTTCGACGGGCGTCGCTTCAATCGCGGTTGCGATCCGTTCGATGTCATACGCCACACGGATAAACTCAACCTGTAGATCGCGCCCTTCCGCGCTCAGTGTGACATAACCTGCGCGCGGATCACGATCCTTCGGCTTGCCCACACTGCCCGCGTTGATGATCTGGCGTCCACTGGGCAGCACCTTGTGATATGGCAGATGCGTATGCCCGCACACCAACACGTCGGCAGCAGCGGCGTCCATGATGCGCTCGAAGTAATCATCGGGGCGATCTTCAAACAGATATTCATTGATTTTACGCGGACTACCATGCACCAGCAGCACGCTTAAATCACCCACTTGTAGCGGCAGATGCGCGGGCAGATCGCGCAGATAGGCTTTGTTGTCGTCGCTGGTGTGCGCGTTCGACCACGCGATGGAAAGCTCGCCGCGACCCCGATCCACGTCGGTTTTGTAGGCGCAACCGCAGTCGTCGCTGTCATTGCCCACGCCTTGATCATAGTTGCCCATGATCGTCGGAATGTTGCGCTCACGGATCAAACTCACGACTTCATTGGGAAATGTGCCGTAGCCGACCAGATCGCCCAAGCAATACAGGTTGTCCAGTCCGCGCGCGTCAATGTCGGCAAAAACGGCTTCAAGCGCGGGCAAATTCCCGTGAATGTCGCCAAAAATGGTGATCTTCGTCAAATTTCATTCCTCTCGACTGTGGGCAAAGTCGCCAAAAAATAGGTGATGCGCGCCTGAAGCTGGTGCGCGGTGCGCGTGAAAGCAGCAGCACGCGCCTGATCATCTTGAATCGCGGTCGGATCGGGCAATCCCCAGTGCATTTGCGCGCCCTGCCCCGGAAACGTAGGGCAAACTTCACGCGCTTTATCGCATACTGTGATCACATAATCGAACGGTTGCTCGCTTACAGCTTGCAAGGAACGCGCGCCTTGTCTGCTGATGTCGATGCCGAGTGCCTGCATCGTTTTGACCGCATCAGGATGCACGTGCGTCGGGTGGCTGCCCGCGCTGACTACAGTCAGTCTGCCTGCGCTCAAATGATGGAGTAACGCTTGCGCCATCTGCGAACGCGCGCTGTTATGCGTACAAACGAACAGCACACGATAGGGCGCAAGCTGGGTCACATCAAGCACAGGCAGGGTCACACCCAAACGCGGATGCAGGGCTATGCCTGCTTCCCAGAAGCGCTGGTGCAATCGTTCCAAATCAAGACTGTAGTAAACATCGCGCGCGTCGGCATCGCTGCGCCGCGTCGTCACCAGCGCCTCAGCCCGCAGTTTTTTCAGGTGATACGAGACGAGATTCATGGGCTGATGAAGTTGATCGACCAGTTCGTTCACCTGATAATCGCTAATCGCAAGCGCCTGCAACATCCCCCAGCGCAGATCGTGCGCCAGCAGTTTGATCAATTCAGGCGAAGTCGTGAGCGCTGCGTGCATTTTGCTTCTCCTATGCTCAGCCGATGCGCTCAGCCTCAGCTGTTTCGGCAAGCCATAACTTAATGCGCGCCTCAATTTGATCGCGCACTTCACGGAATATGGCGAGTTGCTCCTCATTTGTGCCTTCGGCACGCGCCGGATCGTCAAAAATCCAGCGATGAATGCGTCGCGCGTCAGCGTTGATCGTCGGGCAGTCATCCTCAGCGCGTCGGCACACAATCACCGCATCATCAAACATGATCTTGCCCATGTATTCCCTGATGCTTTTCGAGCGCTGACCGCTGACATCAACCCCGCGTTCGAGCATAACTTCGACTGTCAGCGGATGCAACTCTTTGGGATACATGCCCGCACTGTAGGCTTCATAACGATCGCCCGCCAATTGACGTAAAAAGCCTTCCGCCATTTGCGAACGCGCCGAGTTACCCGTACACAGAAACAGAACTTTACGCATGATCTTGTGAACTCCTTCAAAAACTTCAATATGATTTGCTTCAATCTCATTTAAGATATATTCCGTGTCTACATTTTGTCAAGCATCCGAATCAAAACGGGACAGTCGATTAGACTGTCCCGCCCGCCTTACAAACAAACTTGTACGTGCTATTCTTCCAGCGTACTCAGATCGCCCAACGGTTGCCCCGTCGCTTGCGCTTTCAACACGCGCCGCATGATCTTGCCGCTGCGCGTTTTCGGCAGCGCTTCGACAAACTCGATTTTCGACGGCACAGCGATGGGTCCCACCTCATGCCGAATATGATTTTTGAGTTCATCAACCAGCTTATCGTTGCCCGCAAAACCCGCGCGCAAAATACAGTAGGCATAGATCACACTGCCGCGCACCTCATCCGGTACGCCGATCGCCGCCGCTTCTGCCACCGCCGCATGACTGACCAAGCCTGACTCGATCTCGGCTGTGCCAAGTCGATAACCGCTGACTTTGATCACATCGTCGTTGCGCCCGATCACCCAGATGTAACCATCCTCGTCTTTGCGCGCCGAGTCGCCGGTGAGATACCAGCCTTGCTTTTCATAAGCTGACCAATACTGCTGCTTGAAGCGCTCAGGATCGCCGTAGATCGTGCGCAGCATTGCGGGCCACGGCTGCTGAATCACCAGATTACCATCGGTTCCTGGCGGACAACTATTCCCCTGTTCATCGACCACATCGACCTTGATGCCCGGGAATGGACGGGTTGCACTGCCCGGTTTCAACCCGACTGATGGCATCGGCGTGATCATGAAGCCGCCTGTTTCCGTTTGCCACCACGTATCCATGATCGGGCAGCGCTCTTTGCCGATCACCTTGTAGAACCAGCGCCACGCCTCCGGGTTGATCGGCTCACCCACCGATCCGAGTAGGCGCAGACTGCTCAAATCATGACGGTTGGGCCACGCATCGCCAAAACGCATCAACCCGCGGATCGCCGTCGGCGCGGTGTAGAGAATCGTGATGCCGTAATCCTCGACCATCTTCCACCAGCGATTCG
>JBGSRB010000362.1:0-4782 GCA_041737735.1 Anaerolineae bacterium
GCTGGAACGCACGCCGCACATCGGCGCGATCCAGTGGTGGAC
Source organism: Anaerolineae bacterium (assembly GCA_041737735.1). Taxonomy (GTDB): domain Bacteria; phylum Chloroflexota; class Anaerolineae; order Aggregatilineales; family Phototrophicaceae; genus Flexifilum. The sequence goes on from JBGSRB010000362.1 coordinate 43, forward strand.
GGGTGAGATCGGCACGGGCGCGCCCAGTGCTGCGCCGCGCGCCTAACGCCATTTTTCGCAGGCGGTTAAGCGTGCCATTAACACCTGCTGAGCGCCTTCACTCAGCGGCGTTCGTGTTCCTTGACACCCTTTGTGCGGTATGTTAATCTGTGTTCACTCTAATTGATCCAATTGGAACAATCGACATAAACCGAAGGTAACGTTCCTATGAACGCACTTGAACAATTTGCTCCAATTGCGGCGCTGTTGATCATCGCTGTGTTGGTGTCGTTCCTCATTTTGAACATTTCGCGCTTGTTCGGACCCTACCGCCCTTCCACGCGCAAGAGCGCGCCTTATGAAAGCGGTATGAAACCGATTGGACCCGCCAATCGCCGTTATTCCGTGCGCTTCTATTTAATCGCGGTGCTGTTCATTCTATTCGATATTGAAGTGGTGTTCTTTCTGCCGTGGGCGGTGGTTTTCCGCGACATGGGCTTGTACGCCTTCATTGCGATGGGCGTGTTCATCACAATCTTGACTGTGGGTTTGATTTACGAGTGGAAAGTGGGAGCGCTGGAATGGGAGTAATTTCATCGAAACTCGGTGATCTCGGCGTCGTGACAACGACGCTTGAAGACGCCGTTAACTGGGCGCGCACGGGTGCGATGTGGCCCCTGTTGTTCGGCTTGGCGTGCTGCGCCATCGAAATGATGAGTACGCAGGGATCGAATAACGACTTATCGCGCTTCGGCATGGAACTCAACCGCGCCTCGCCGCGCCAAGCCGACTTGATCATCGTCGCAGGGCGCGTCACGCGCAAAATGGCGCCGGTGCTGCGCCAACTGTACGATCAAATGGCGTCACCCAAATATGTGTTAGCGATGGGCGACTGTGCTTCCTGCGGCGGCGTGTATAACAATTACGCTGTCGTGCAAGGCGTGGATGAGATCATCCCCGTTGATGTATATGTCGCGGGTTGCCCGCCCCGCCCGGAGCAGTTGATTCACGGGCTGCTGACGCTGCACGAAAAGGTCAAGGGTGAGCGCCTCGTTGACTTCACGGGAGGCAACTAGTCATGCACCTGCCTGATGCCCTTGATCCAATTGAAGCGGTGCGCGCCGAATTGGGTGATCGTCTGCTGGATACCAAGCTATACGCGGGCGAAACGACGTTGTTCGTCGCCCCACAGGATGTCGTCACGGTAGCGCGTTTCCTGCGCGACACGCGCGGCTTGGTCTACAACTATCTGAGCGACATTAGCGCGGTCGATTATTATCCTGAATATCGCGGCGTCAATGGCGATGGACGCTTCGGCGTGTCGTATCACCTGTATTCGATGCTGTATAACCGCCGCATCCGTGTGAAAGCACTCGTGCCGGAAGATGATCCCGTGCTGCCAACCCTAACGGTTGTGTGGCCCGCCGCCAACTGGCTGGAACGCGAAATCATGGACATGATGGGCGTCATGTTTGAGGGGCATTCCGATCCGCGCCGCCTGCTCATGCCCGAAGATTGGGACGGACATCCGCACCGCCGCGACACGCCGCTTGGCTACGAAACCGTGATGTTCTCGTTCAACAAAGATGAAATCAACCAATCTAAGCCTTACGCTCAAGAGTAAAAGGTTTACTGCAATATGGCGATTAATCCCGCAATTGAACCAGCACCGCTTTACACCGAAGCGGATATGAAAGAATGGCAAGGCACGCTCGATCAACTGCGCGGGTTAGTCAGTGACCGCGCGCTGACGGGCGAAACCATGCTGTTGAACATGGGACCCCACCACCCAAGCACGCACGGCGTACTACGTTTGCTGCTCGAACTCGACGGCGAACAGATCATTAGCTGCCTGCCCGACATCGGCTTTTTGCACACGGGCATCGAGAAAAACATCGAGTCGAAAAGCTACGAAAAAGCGGTGACGCTCACCGATCGCATGGACTATCTCGCGCCCATGTCGAACAACATGGTGTTCAGCTTGGCGGTCGAGAAGCTGGTCAGCTTGGATGTTCCCGAACGCGCGCAGGTCATCCGCGTGATCTGCTTGGAACTGACGCGCATCAACAGCCATCTGGTGTGGCTTGGCACGCACGCCATCGACATGGGCGCGATGAGCGTTTTTCTGTATTGTTTCCGCGAACGTGAATATGTGCTGGAAATGTTCGAGATGCTCGGCGGTCAGCGCATGATGACCAGCTACATCCGTCCCGGCGGTGTCTGGCGTGACCTGCCTGAAGAATTTCTGCCCGCGCTCGAACGCTTCCTGGATTACTTCCCTGCCAAAATCGATGATTACGAAGCGCTGCTGACCAACAACCCTCTGTGGATCGACCGCACGCAGGGCATTGGCATCGTCGAGCCGGAAGACGCGCTCGCACTGGGCATGAGCGGACCCACGCTGCGCGGCAGCGGCGTCAACTGGGACATTCGCAAAGCCGAACCCTACAGCGGCTATGAAAACTATGATTTCGATGTGCCGTTGGGCGAACACGGCGACGTGTATGATCGCTTCTACGTGCGCATTCAAGAGCTGCGCCAAAGCCTGCTGATCATCCGGCAGGCGATCAAGCGGCTGCCCGGTGGCGCGTTCCGTTCGGAAAATCGCAAGTTTGTGCCGCCGCCGCGCGCTGAACTCGGTCGCAGCATGGAAGCGGTGATCCACCACTTCAAACTGTGGACGGAAGGCTACAGCACGCCGGACGAAGAAGTGTATGCCGCCATCGAAAGCCCGCGTGGTGAGATCGGCTGTTATCTGCACGGCACGGGCGGCAACAAACCGCGCCGCGTGCATTTCAAAACACCGTCGTTCATGCACATCAGCGCGTTGGGCAAGCTGGCACAAGGTCACATGATCGCGGACTTGGTCGGCATCATCGGCAGCATCGACATTGTATTAGGCGACAGCGACCGCTAGGTCACGGGTGATGGGCAGCAAGCCCGCCCATCACCGATCACCAACAGCACAAGGACACCCGATGGTTGAAAACACGCTTTCCCAAAAATATGCGGATCGCATCACCAGAGCGTTCTCGAAATATCCCGACAAGCGTTCAGCGGTGATGCCGCTGCTCTACATCGCGCAGGAAGAATACGGTTACGTGTCGCTCGAAGGCATCCGCGAAGTGGCGGAACTGTGCGAGATGGACCCGACGCAGGTCAAATCGATTGCCGGTTTCTACACCATGTATGCCGAGCAGCCGAAGGGCAAATATTGGCTTCAAGTTTGCACCGACCTGGCGTGTGCGCTGCGCGGCGCGGATGAGTTTCACAAGGAACTCAAGGCGCATCTCGGCATTGACGAAGGCGGAACCACCGCCGACGGTCTGTTCACGGCTGAGCATGTCATGTGTTTGGGCGCGTGCGACCGTGCGCCGATGCTGCAATGCAACTTCCGCTTTCATGAAAATCTCGACATGGAGAAGATGAAAGCGCTGCTCGAAGAATGGCGTTCGGCAAGCGAATAAACCGAGTTGATCAGGAACAGGAACGGCATGGCTGAGAACAAATACCCGAACATCATCTACCGCGAGAAAGACATCGCCGACATCCGCGATTTTGCCGTTTACACCGAGCATCGCGGTTATCAAGCGTTCCAAAAAGCGCTGGGCATGACGCCCAAAGCTGTGATCGATGAAGTGAAAGCGTCGAACCTGCGCGGACGCGGCGGCGCGGGCTTTCCGGCGGGCGTCAAGTGGAGTTTCATTCCGCAAAGCGAGCCGGTCAAGTATGTGGTGGTCAACGCCGACGAAAGCGAAACCGGCACATTCAAAGACCGCCAGATCATGGAGAACAACCCGCATCAACTGATCGAAGGCGCGCTGATCTGCGCGTGGGCGATTCAGGCGACGGCGGTCTACATCTATCTGCGCGGCGAGTATCTCGAACCATCCGAAATTGTCGATCAGGCGATTGACGACGCGCGCGCCGCTGGCTGGATCGGGGAAAACATTCAAGGATCGGGCTGGTCGTGCGAAGTGTATACCCACTTAGGCGCGGGCGCGTACATCTGCGGTGAAGAAAGCGCGCTGCTCGAAAGTTTGGAAGGCAAGCTGGGGATGCCGCGCGTGCGTCCGCCGTTTCCGGCGCAAAAAGGCGGCGGCTTGTATGGCGAGCCGACCGTCGTCAACAACGTGGAAACGCTGGCAAACGTGCCGTACATTCTCGCGCACGGCGCGGATGCCTATAAGCAGCTTGGCACGGAACAAAGCACGGGGACGAAAATCTTCTGCCTCAGCGGACACGTCAACCGTCCCGGCAATTATGAACTGCCCTTCGGCGTCACGCTGCGCGAGTTGATCTACGATGAAAACTTGGGCGGCGGCATTCCCGATGGCAAGGCGATCAAGGCGATGCTGCCTTCGGGCGGATCGGGTCCCATCGTCCGTGTGACCGATGCGGTTCTCGACACGCCCCTGACCTATGAGGACTTCCAGAAGATCGGCACGATTCTAGGTTCGGCGTCGATCATCATCATGGACGAAACCGTCGATATTACGTGGGTGGCGGCGAAGATCACCAAGTTCTTCAAGCATGAAAGCTGCGGCAAATGCACGCCTTGCCGCGAAGGGACATACTGGCTCGATAAAACGCTGGATCGCATCATGGCGGGGGAAGCCACCCCGCAAGATGTGCATTTGATCGATAATGTCGCCAAGAATATGCAGGGCGTCACGCTGTGCGCGCTCGGTGAATTCGCCGCGAATCCGATCATCCACACGATCAAGAACTTCCCGGAAGACTTTCACGCGCATGTTGAAC
>JBGSRB010000499.1:0-9585 GCA_041737735.1 Anaerolineae bacterium
CCAGCAGCACGCGCAGCGTCGGCTGATCGGCGTGGATGCGGCGCACGGCGTCGATCAGCACGTCGATCCCCTTGACGGGTTCCAAGCGTCCCGCCCACAACGCCACCACGTGATCGGGCGCGATGCCCAATTCTGCCCGAACGGACGCGCGTTCAGCTTCGCTATAAGCATAGCGCGTCGGATCGAGCGCATTCGGGATCGTATGCGCTTTGGGCGCGACAGCGGGCAAATACGCGATCAGCGCGTCGGTCACGGCTTGGCTCACGCCGATCACCGCGTCATAGCGCGCATAGATGAAGCGGTCGATCGATTTGAGCAGCGCGCGCTCACGCCGCTGATTATTCACGCTGTGTTCGGTGAACACATAAGCGGGCGCGCGTGCGATCAACGCCGCCGCCGCCGCGATCAGGCTTGCCGGAAAGGTATGCACATGCACCACGTCATAGCGCCCGCGCTGGATCACGCGCGCCAACTGCATAATCAGGCGCGGATCATATTTACCCGCGCCTGATCCGCTTTGCCCTAACGCCGCGTTACGCGCCAGATCATGCACGGGGATGCCCAGATCGCGCAGCGGTTCGCCCATGCCGCCGAGTGTGTACAGTGTGCAAATTTCCAGTTCGTGCTGCGTGTGCTGGTGCAGATAATGCAGATACGCCGCTGCGACCGCCGCCGCGCCGCCGCTGGCGAAATGATTGTTGAGCGTGAGGATTCGCATTCGCATCCTGTGTGCGTGAAGCTGCTGAGGTTTCGCCCGCTAGGGTTCGCCTACTAGGGTTCGCCCGCTATTGTAGCAACAAATGTCGCCGCGCTGCCGCAGATTTGCTATGCTCAAGCGCTGTTGTGAAAAAAAGTAACCCATTCATTGAGGACAACAAGCACCATGAATGATCTACCCTTAATCCCCACCAGCGTGATCGGCTCGTCGGCGCGCCCCGGTTGGCTCGAAACCGCGTTGCAAGCCGCCGCGCGCGGCGAGTTCGGTTCGGCTGATCTGAAAGAAGCCGAAGACGACGCGGTCGATACCGCCATTCGCGATCAGGAAGATGCGGGCGTGGACATCATCAGCGATGGTGAGATGCGCCGCGTCGGATTCTTCACGGCTGAATTTTATCACCATATGACCGGCATTTTATCGGCGGAAGAAGCCCGTAAAACCGGTGTGGGCGGGCATGATCAGCGCGAGAAATATCTGGCGGTCGAACCGCTGGCGTCGCCTGATGGTTTAGGCTTGCTCGAAGAATACACCTATCTGCGCGCGCGCACGCAGCGCCGTGTCAAAATGCCGATTCCGGGTCCGTTCACGCTGTCGGGACGCATCGATGGCGGCGCGATCTACAAGGATCGCATGGAAGTCGCGTGGGCGCTCAGCGGCTTGGTCAACGCTGAACTCAAGCGTTTGGTGGCGGCGGGCGTCGATTTCATCCAGATGGATGAACCGTCGATGGCGGTTCACGCGACTGATCCGGCGGAATTTGTGCGCCTGTTCAATGCCAGCGTGGATGGCGTCAACGCGACGATCAGTATGCACCTGTGCTTCGGGAATTATCTGGGGCGACCCGTGGCGAAGCGCACGTATAAGCCGCTGCTGCCGCACATCTTCGCCATGAACTTGAGTCAATATGCGCTGGAGTTCGCCAACCGCGAATTAGCCGAACTCGATCTGCTGCGCGAATTTCCTGACGACAAGCAGATCGCAGTCGGGCTGGTCGATGTCAAGAATTACTATATTGAAACGCCGGAAGATGTCGCGGAACGCCTGCGGGCGGTGCTAACCGTGCTGCCGCCCGAACGGGTGACGGTGACGCCCGATTGCGGGTTTAGTCAAACGGCGCGTTGGGCGGCTAAGCGTAAATTGGTGGCGATGGTGGCAGGCACGCAGATCGTGCGCCGCGAGTTAGCAGGGTAATACAAGTGGGGCAGATCGAACGGGAATGGGTTGGCGCTGCACAACGGATTCCCGTCGTTCGCCTTGCGCACGGTGATTGTGCAGCAGCGCTTATGGTACAATGTGCGCGTTGAAGCAGCCAACGAGCGCAATGATCCAACCAACGACAACTCGACGCCCACTCACGATCCTAACCCTGCTAAGCCTGTGGTTTGGCGTCGTGCTGCTGGCGTGCAACCTGACCGATACACCGGGCGCGCCGACGCTCGTGCCGCGTGCCACCAGCACTCCGCCGCCCACAATTGGCTATGCCACGCTCGCGCCGAACGAATTTCCGTCGCAGGCGACCGCCATTCCGCGCGGTGATCCACAGCCCGACACGGCGTTGAGCAGCATCCTCAATCAAGTCGAATTGGATCGCCTGTTTCAGCATATCGACGTGCTGACGGGCTTACAAACCCGTCATGTGTTGTCTTCGCTCAATGATCCGTCACGCGGCATCGGCGCGGCGACGAATTACGTCATGGGGCAGTTCAACAGCATCCGCGAAAGCTCGTTCCAGAACAGCTTCTCCGTCCTCACGCATGATTTCGATTTCCAATTCGCCGGACAGCGTGTGCCGGGACGTAACATCATCGGCGTGATGCAGGGCAGTGAAGTGGGCGCGGGTGTGGTGGTGTTGGGCGCGCATTATGACAGTATGGGTCCCGGCTTTGAAGACGGCAATGTCTACGCGCCCGGCGCGAACGATAACGCCAGCGGTGTTGCCGCGTTGATCGAGATCGCGCGCATCATGAGCCAGCGCCGCCCGCGCGCCACCGTTATGTTTATCGCGTTTGCGGCGGAAGAAGTGCAGCGGCGCGGCAGCGTAGCGTTCGTGGAGGATTACGTGCGGCGGCAAAATCTCGACGTGATCGCCATGATGAACCTTGACATCATCGGCAGCAGCACGGGACCCGATGGACAGATCAACGACCGCCAGATTCGCATGTACTCGGTTGATCCCAACGAGTCGCGCTCACGTCAGTTAGCGCGCGGGCTGAACCTGATCGCTGCGCGCCACGTTCCCAACATGGAGATCGTGCTGGTTCCCGGCGGCGACCGCGAAGGGCGCTACAGCGATCATCTGTCGTTCAGCGAAGCGGGTTATCCGGCGGTGCGCTTTATCGAAGCCGTCGAAGACCCCACGCGCCAACATAACGCGCGCGACACCATCGACGCCATCAAAGCGACCTATCTCGTGCGCGCCACCCAAACGATCCTCGCCAGCGCGTCCTCGTTAGCGTATGGCTTGAGCGCGCCGCGTAACGTCAGCCTGCGTGATGTCGGCGGCGGCTTGCGCGAATTGGTGTGGGAACACGTCCCCGGCGCATCGGGTTATATCGTCGCGCTGCGTCCACCGGGCGGCTTGACCTATGATCCGTTCTTCGAGATCAACACCAACAGCGTGACATGGGAAGGTTTCCGCGCGGATCGCTTCATCGGCTTGGCGATTGCCGCCAAAGATGCCAGCGGCTTGATTGGACCCTTTTCCGTCGAGTATGGAATCGCACAATGAACGAACATCCGAACAGCGAGATCGAACCGATCAGCGGCGACGATGCGCGGCGTATTCTCGAAGCGGCGATGGATGCGCGTCTCGGTGCGGATTGGCGCGACGAGGAAAGCGGCTGGCAGATGGTGACCGGTCATGACTTCATGGCGCGCATGACACGCGGACGCATCAATGTTGATTTTTACGTCGATCTGCTCGGTGAAGTGAGCATCGAAGAAAAGCCGATTAATCCCGCGCAGGACAGCGGACGCATGATCGCGTGGATGCTGCTGCTGCTGTCGCTGGTGATCGCGCTGCTGCTGGCGCGCGCGGTCGGTTGGGTGGGCTAAAATGATGGCAACTTTTTGATCAACAAGGATTAAGCGATCATGGCATTTAATTTTGCGGGCAAGCGGGCGTTGGTCACGGGGGCGGGGAAGGGCATCGGGCGCGAGATCGCGCTGACGCTGGCGGGATATGGCGCGCAGGTGATCGCGCTCAGTCGGTCGGCGGCGGATTTAGACGCGCTCAAGAATGAGATCGCGTGCGAGACGATCACGGTTGATCTGGCGGATGCTGACGCCGCACGTCAGGCTGCGGAACAGGCGGGCGCGGTTGATCTGCTGGTCAACAACGCGGGCATCAGCATCCTAGAGTCATTTCTCGACACGCAAGCCGACAAATTTGATCAGATCATGGCGGTGAATGTGCGCGCTGTGCTGATCGTGTCGCAGGTGATCGCGCGCGGCATGATCGCACGCGGATCGGGCGGCGCGATTGTCAACGTCAGCAGTCAGGCGTCGTCGCGCGCGATCCGCGATCACACGGCATACTGCACCAGCAAAGGCGCGCTCGATCAACTCACGCGGATGATGGCGCTCGAACTCGGTGAGCATCAGATTCGCGTGAACGGCGTCAATCCGACGGTCACGCTGACGCCGATGGGTGAAATGGCGTGGGGCGATCCTGTCAAAAGCGCGCCCATGCTGGCGCGGATTCCGTTGGGGCGCTTCGCCAAGCCGCACCACGTCGCGGAAGTGGTCGCTTACCTGTTGAGCGATCAAGCGGATATGGTGCATGGGGCGCTGCTGCCCATCGACGGCGGCTTCTTGACCACCTAAATCATGCTATAGTGAAAGTCACGCTTACGTTTGGGTTGTGGAGTATTCACCGCGCCTGACGCCGAACCCGCGTCATGAAGCGTCAAACGCGCCCGCCGCATTGTGCGCCGCGCGGATCGGTTCGGGCAGGCGATAGCGCGTGACGCAGCGCATGGTCAGCGCCAGCGCCGAGTCTAAATCCATCAGGTGTCCGGCGGAGATGTAGACGGGCTTAACGCGATCGCGCGTGCGTAACGCCGCGCCGATCACCTCACCGCGATGCGTCATGAGGCTGTAAGCGCCGCGTTCGAGCGCAGGTTCGGTGTATTTCCCGACCAGCAGCGTTTTACCACAGCCGATCGTCGGAGCGTTGAACCATAAGCCGATGTGCGCGGCGATCCCTAAGCGACGCGGATGCGCGCGCCCCATGCCATCGAAGATGAAAACATCGGGCGTGATCGTCAATTGGCGCGCCGCCGCGATGATCACCGCGCCCTCACGAAACGACAGCAGCCCCGAAATATACGGAAACGGCGTCGGGATGCGCGCGCGCACGACTTCGATCACGTCGAGTGCCGGAAAATTCAGCACGGTGATCGCCGCCTGCGACTGCGGCACACCTGTGATCGGATCGGGTTTGACGCTGACATCGACGCCCGCGACGATCCGCACCGCGTCGACATCCAGTGAACGGTCGATCAACTGCGCGGCGAGCGACTTTTGCAGCGTGATGGCGTCGGGGGGCGTCAGCGTCCAGTCGTGTAAATCGGGAATGTGCATGATGCGCGTCCTCTGATCGAACAACTCACGTTTATTCTATCATCGGTGGGCGATCTTGCCGCCGTGCGCCGCGCGCGTTACACTGGTAATCAAATCTAAATTCGATTATTTGTGACTGGAGTTTGACCATGCTTAACGGTCAGGATGCGACCACCATCAGCGGCTTTGACTTCCTCAAGCTGGATACGTTCCTCAGCGACACGCAGCGCGCCACCCGCGACCGCGTGCGCGCCTATGTGCAAAACACGGTGCTGCCCAACATCAACCCGTATTGGGACAAAGCCGAATTTCCGCGCGATCTGGTGATGCCGCTGCGCGATCTCGGCATCGTTGGCGGCGTGATTCGCGGCTTTGACAGCGCCGGACTCGATCCGCTGGAAATGGGCTTGACCATGTTCGAGCTGGCGAAAGGGGATGGTTCCGTCAGCACATTTTACGGCGTCCACAGCGGCTTGGCGATGGGATCAGTCGGCTTACTCGGCTCGAACGAACAGCGCGAACGCTGGCTGCCTGCCATGGCGCGCTTGGAGAAGATCGGCGCGTTCGGCTTGACTGAACCGAATCGCGGTTCAGACGCGGTCAGCATCGAAAGCACGGCGCGCAAAGACGGCGATTATTACATTCTCAACGGCGCGAAACGCTGGATCGGCAATGCGTCGATCGCCGACCTGCTGATCATCTACGCGCGTGACGAAAACGGCGAGTTCGGCGGCTTTGTGATCGAAGACCCCAAGACGGTTGAAGGCTTGACCATCACCGACATCACGGGCAAGATCGGCAAGCGCGCGGTGCTGAATGCCGACATCAAGCTGGAGAATGTGCGCGTTCCGGCGGAAAATCGACTGGCGAAAACGCGCTCGTTCCGCGATGTGGGCAAAGTGTTATTTCTCGGACGCTTCGGCGTGGCGTGGGAAGCGGCGGGCGTGGCGACGGGCGCATTTGAGTTCGCGCTGGAATATGCCAAGCAGCGCGAACAGTTCGGCAAGCCGATTGCCGCCAACCAACTGATTCAGCACAAGCTGGTCGAAATGGCGACCGAAGTCTCGTTGATGCAACTGTTATGCTTGCAGCTTACGCAGTTGATGGCGGCGGAACAGTTGACCGAAGGCATCGCGTCGATGGCGAAATACAACAACGCGCGCAAAGCCCGCTATGTGACGCAGCTTGCCCGCGAGACACTCGGCGGCAACGGCATTTTGATCGAGAATCACATCGCGCGCTTGATGCTCGACGCCGAGATCATCTACACCTATGAAGGCACGAACGAGATCAACCTGCTGCTGGTCGGGCGCGAACTGACCGGCATCAACGCGATCACGTAACGCAAAATTCGCACCTCAGCGTTATAATCCCCCGACGCACACACGGGGGATTTTTGATCAATGTCGGATGCGATGCGCGGGGCGATTTACGGGTTGGGCGCGGCGGCGATCTGGGGCGGGATGTACGTCGTGTCGGATGTCGTGCTGGATATTATTCCGCCGTTTACGCTGCTCAGCATCCGCCTGCTGATCGGCTTGCTCGTGTTGGCGTTCTTGCTACGGCGGCAGGGTGCGCCGCTTCCACGCGGGCGTGAATTGCTGCTGCTGATCGGCGTGGGGGTGGTCGGCTTCGGCGTCAGCGTGGGCGCGCAGTTCGTCGGCACGAACCTGAGCAGCAGCATCAACGGCAGCTTGATCACCAGCGCCGCACCCGCCTTCATCCTGATTTTCGCTGCGCTGATCCTGCGCGAACGGCTGACGCCGCGCCGCGTGATCGCGGTGGCGCTGGCGACGATCGGCGTGCTGATCATCATCGACCCGACGCAAGCCGATTTTTCATCGTCCACGTTTGCGGGCGATGTCACGCTGTTTATCGCGGCGATCACGTGGGGGTTGTATTCCGTGCTGGTGCGGCTGGTCAGCGCGGGACGCGATACACTGGTGGTGACGACGTTCGCGTTCATTGGCGGTTTGCTGCTGACGATCCCCGCCAGCCCGATTGAACTCAGTTCACGTTCGGTGGATTTCGCGCAGATCGACGCGGGCGTGATCGCGGGCATTCTCTATCTCGGCGTGATCTCGACCGCGGTCGCCATGTGGATGTGGAATCGCGCCTTTGCCTTAGTCGATGCGTCGGTGGCGTCGCTGTTCTTCTTCGCGCAACCGTTGGTGGGCGCAACCTTGAGTGTCGCGCTGCTCGGTCAAGCCGTGACGATCAACCTTGTGATCGGCGGTCTGCTGATCGCGCTTGGTGTGGTGCTGGCGATCTTGCGGACTGAGGGCGGAACGCGGTATCGTTTTATGCAAGCGTTTTCAAAATCAGAAAAGGTTAATTGAAATGGCTGATTACACTCCAAAACCTGAAGATCGTTTTACATTTGGCTTATGGACAGTGGGCAATGTTGGGCGCGATCCGTTCGGCGGTCCTGTGCGCCCGCCGATCTCGCCCGTCGAGATCGTGCAACTGCTGGCGGAAGTGGGCGCGTATGGCGTGAATTATCACGACAACGACTTGATCCCGATTGACGCCACGCCCGCCGAAGCGGATCGTATTCTGCGCGATTTCAAGCAAGCGCTGGCGGATACAGGCATCAAAGTGCCGATGGCGACCACGAACCTGTTTAGCGATCCGATCTTCAAGGATGGCGCGTTCACCTCGAATGACGCCAAAGTGCGTGCCTACGCGCTGCAAAAAGTCATGCACACGATGGACATCGCCGTTGATTTAGGCGCGGAGGTGTTCGTGTTCTGGGGCGGGCGTGAAGGCACGGAAAGCGACGCGGGTAAAAGCGCGCTCGACAGCCTCAAACGGATGCGCGACGCGCTCAACTTCCTGTGCGAATACAACATCGCGCAGGGTTATAACTTCAAGTTCGCGCTCGAACCCAAGCCCAACGAGCCGCGCGGCGATATTTACCTGCCGACCGTCGGCGCGATGCTGGGCTTCATTCAAACGCTCGATCACCCGGATATGGTCGGCGTGAATCCTGAAGTGGCGCACGAACACATGGCGGGCTTGAACTTTATGCACGCGGTGGCGCAAGCCATCGATGCGGGCAAGCTGTTCCACATTGACCTGAATGATCAGGCGTTCGGGCGCTACGATCAAGACTTCCGCTTTGCATCAACGATGCTCAAGCAGAACTTCTTCCTCGTCAAACTGCTTGAGGACACAGGCTACAGCAACAATCGTCACTTCGACGCGCACGCCTACCGCACCGAAGATTACGACGGCGTGCGGGCGTTCGCGCGCGGCTGTATGCGCACCTATTTGATCCTGCGTGAGAAGGCGCGCCAGTTCAACGCCGATGCTGAGATTCAAGCGCTGCTGGCGGAAATTAACGCCGATGATGGCGAATTTAGTTATCTCAACGATAGCTACAGCGCCGACGCCATGACCAAACTGCGTGCCGCGCAGATCGACCGTGTGGGCATTGGTGCGCGCGGCTTGCCCTACGAACGACTCGATCAATTGACGGTTGAGCTGTTGTTGGGCGTGCGTTAAAACGACGAACGGGGCAAGGTAGTAGGGGCGACTCAGTGAGTCGCCCCAATTTTTAAAGTGAGGATGTGCTGCTTAGTACGCGCGGCAGCCGTAAGCATCCAGCGGAACGTTGATCACTTGTCCGCGCCGAATGTAATTCGGGTCTAAGCCGGGGTTAATGTCCAAAACGTGCTGCACCGTGGTTTGATAAATGCGGGCGATGCGCGTTAGCGTATCACGCGGCTGCACGGTGTATTCCGTGAAGCAGTCGGGCTGTTGGGGCGGATGATAGGGCGGTTGCTGCGGTGGGTGGTGCGGCGGCACATGCCCGCCACACGGAATATGCAGCACCATGCCCGCGTAAATGTGATTGATGTTGTAGATGTTGTTGGCGCTGGCGATCAACGAAACGCTGCTGCCTAAGTGCGCGGCGATCCGTCCGAGGGTGTCGCCATAACGCACGACATAAGTCGTCGGATGGCACACGGGCGGGTGGGGCGGCGGCACATGTCCACCGGGGATGTGCAGGCGCATGCCCGCGTAGATGCGATTCAGGTTCAGGATATGGTTGGCGCTCGCAATATCGTACATCGACACGCCATAATACCGCGCGATCATCGAAAGCGTTTCACCGCGCTCGACCACATGAACAATGCTGCTAGAGGCGCCGTAATCCTGCGCGGCAGCCGGCGCAGCGAACGCCGTTAACAGCAGGGCTAACAGCACTGCTAAAATCAAAACACGACGCACAGCGAGCCTTCCTTTCATTCAAAACAGGCGAATACAAATGATTTCTACTTATTTTAACTATAGCATAA